>NZ_VMML01000120.1:0-876 GCF_013277175.1 Streptococcus sp. 3167
CCTAGGGGCTTATTTTGATAAAAAAGAGAACTTGAATGCTTACTATCATGTCCTTGAACAAATCTTAGCCAATCACGGCATTCCCCTTCAAATTAAAACAGATAAGAGAACGGTCTTTACCTATCAAGCCTCCAACTCTAAGAAAATGGAGGACGATACCCATACACAGTTTGGATACGCCTGTCACCAACTGGGGATTCTCCTTGAGACAACCGCTATCCCTCAAACTAAAGGGAGAGTCGAAAGACTCAATCAGGCACTACAATCTCGCCTGCCTATTGAACTGGAACGAAACAATATTCATACCTTGGAAGAAGCCAATACTTTCCTTCTTTCCTACATTCAAACCTTTAATGAACAGTTTGGAAATAAGACAAAACTCTCTGTCTTCGAGGTGGCTCCTAAGCCCTCTGAACGAAATCTCATTCTAGCTAGACTGGCGGAGAGAGTCGTGGATCGTGGACACCATATCCGATTCCAAAATCGTTGCTATATCCCTGTTGAACAAGGAAAAGAAGTCTACTTCAGCAGAAAGACAAAAGCATTCGTTATAAAAGAAGTTGACGGTGACATCTACCTCAATATCGCTGACAAGATCTATCACACAAAGGAGCTACTAGTTCATGAACTCTATTCGAAAAACTTTGAATCAGAACCAGAACAAAAAAAGAAAGACGCAAGTATGTCCCTCCACAAACCCATCCGTGGAAACTCACATCTTTCAAACAATATCTTCAGAAAAATAAAAAGGATTATGAAGAGTTTACTAGTGAGGAGCTTCATTCTCCTCAGCTACAAGTATAATCTATTTCTCGCTAAATGGGAAGCTGTTCCTTAAAGGAAATCACTCTATCCCTTACATTTAGGAGAGAGAAA
>NZ_VMML01000013.1:0-31937 GCF_013277175.1 Streptococcus sp. 3167
AAAGCACTGCTTTGAGGTTGCAGATAAGACTGACGAAGTCAGGAACCATACCTACGGCAAGGCGACGTTGACGTGGTTTGAAGAGATTTTCGAAGAGTATTAATACTAGGAAAAGGACAGTTAAAACCTTCTGTGTTATACTAGAGATATGTTAGATTTGAAAGAATACGGTATTGTCATGTGGCCGGAGGAGAAGATTATTTCTTTCCGTGAGAAACTTCTCGCTTGGTATGATGAAAACAAAAGAGATTTACCCTGGCGTAGAAGTAAAAATCCTTATCATATCTGGGTTTCTGAAATTATGCTCCAGCAGACCAGGGTGGATACAGTTATCCCTTACTACGAAAGATTCCTGGACTGGTTTCCAACTGTCGAAAGTTTGGCGAATGCGCCTGAAGAGCGTTTGTTGAAGGCTTGGGAGGGACTGGGATATTATTCTCGAGTACGCAATATGCAGGCTGCAGCCCAGCAGATTATGACTGATTTTGGTGGCCAATTTCCAAATACCTATGAAGGAATTTCCAGTTTGAAAGGGATTGGCCCTTACACAGCAGGAGCTATTTCCAGTATCGCTTTTAACTTGCCTGAGCCAGCTGTAGATGGTAATGTCATGCGGGTCTTGGCGCGTCTGTTTGAAGTCAATCACGATATTGGAATTCCAAGTAATCGCAAAATTTTTCAGGCAATGATGGAAATCTTGATTGATCCAGATCGTCCTGGTGACTTTAACCAAGCCTTAATGGACTTGGGCTCAGATATTGAGGCTCCTGTAAATCCCAGACCAGAAGAAAGTCCAGTTAAGGACTTTAGTGCAGCATATCAGAATGGAACCATGGACCGTTATCCAATCAAGGCTCCCAAGAAAAAGCCAGTTCCCATTTATCTTAAAGCATTAGTTGTGAAAAATTCTCAGGGACAATTTTTACTTGAAAAAAATGAAAGTGAAAAGCTCTTGGCAGGATTTTGGCATTTCCCACTGGTAGAAGTAGATGACTTTTCGCAAGAGGAGCAGTTTGACCTCTTCCATCAGGTTGCAGAAGAAAGTGTGAATTTTGGTCCCAGTCCAGAAGAGAGTTTCCAGCAGGACTATGACCTAGAAGTTGATTGGCTTGATGTTTATTTTGAGACTGTCAAGCATGTCTTTAGCCATCGCAAGTGGCATGTTCAAATTGTAACAGGTCAGGTGAGTGACTTCCATGATTTTTCAGATAGGGAAGTTCGCTGGCTTTCACCAGAAGAGTTCAAGGATGTTCCACTTGCCAAACCCCAACAAAAAATCTGGCAGGCTTATGCACAAGCCAACTTAGACAGTAGCAAAGACTAGCTATCGTGTCTTCTTGTTATTTTTTTGGTATAATAGTAGAGAAAAAGGTGAACATATGAAAAAAATACTAATTGTAGATGATGAGAAACCAATCTCGGATATTATCAAGTTTAATATGACCAAGGAAGGTTACGAAGTTGTAACTGCTTTTAACGGTCGTGAAGCGCTAGAGCAATTTGAAGCAGAGCAGCCAGATATTATTATTCTGGATTTGATGCTTCCCGAAATCGATGGTTTAGAAGTTGCTAAGACCATTCGCAAGACCAGTAGTGTGCCTATTATCATGCTGTCAGCTAAGGATAGTGAATTTGATAAGGTTATCGGTTTAGAGCTTGGAGCAGATGACTATGTGACAAAACCCTTCTCCAATCGTGAGTTGCAGGCGCGTGTTAAAGCTTTGCTGCGTCGTTCTCAACCTATGCCAGTAGATGGGCAGGAAGCAGAAAGTAAACCTCAGCCTATCCAAATTGGGGATTTAGAAATTGTTCCAGACGCCTACGTGGCTAAAAAATATGGCGAAGAACTAGACTTAACCCATCGTGAGTTTGAGCTTTTGTATCATTTGGCATCGCATACAGGTCAAGTCATTACGCGTGAACACTTGCTTGAGACTGTCTGGGGTTATGACTATTTTGGTGATGTCCGTACAGTTGATGTGACTGTTCGACGTCTGCGTGAGAAGATTGAAGATACGCCCAGCCGACCAGAGTATATCTTGACGCGCCGTGGTGTAGGGTATTACATGAGAAATAATGCTTGATTTACTGAAACAAACCATTTTTACCAGAGATTTTATCTTTATCCTGATTTTGTTAGGTTTCATCCTTGTTGTGACTCTCCTATTACTAGAGAATAGACGTGATAATATTCGATTGAAGCAAATCAATCAAAAGGTCAAAGACTTGATTGCAGGAGATTATTCCAAGGTTCTTGATATGCAAGGTGGGTCTGAAATCACCAATATTACCAATAATTTGAATGACTTGTCGGAGGTTATTCGTCTCACTCAGGAAAATCTAGAACAAGAGAGTAAGAGGCTAAATAGTATTCTGTTTTATATGACAGATGGGGTCCTTGCGACCAATCGTCGGGGGCAGATTATCATGATTAACGATACAGCCAAGAAGCAACTGGGGTTGGTTAAAGAAGATGTCCTGAATAGAAGCATTTTAGAATTGCTCAAGATAGAAGAAGACTATGAATTGCGTGATTTGATTACCCAAAGTCCAGAATTGTTGCTAGATTCCCAAGACATCAATGGTGAATATCTAAGCCTTCGAGTTCGCTTTGCCTTGATTCGTCGAGAGTCTGGCTTTATTTCAGGTTTGGTGGCTGTTTTGCATGATACGACGGAGCAGGAGAAGGAAGAACGCGAACGAAGACTCTTTGTGTCCAATGTTAGCCATGAGTTACGGACTCCTTTAACCAGCGTGAAATCTTATCTTGAAGCCTTGGATGAGGGAGCTTTGTGTGAAACTGTAGCACCAGACTTTATCAAGGTTTCTCTTGACGAAACCAATCGTATGATGCGCATGGTAACGGATCTCCTTCATCTCTCTCGGATTGACAATGCGACCAGTCATCTGGATGTGGAACTGATTAACTTTACTGCCTTTATTACCTTTATCCTAAACCGTTTTGACAAGATGAAAGGACAGGAAAAGGAGAAAAAATATGAGTTGGTGAGAGATTATCCCATCAATTCTATCTGGATGGAAATTGATACAGATAAGATGACGCAGGTTGTCGACAATATTTTAAATAATGCCATTAAGTATTCGCCAGATGGGGGTAAAATCACTGTCAGAATGAAGACAACTGAAGACCAGATGATTTTATCCATTTCTGACCAGGGTTTGGGGATTCCTAAGCAGGATTTACCACGTATCTTTGACCGTTTCTATCGTGTGGATCGTGCTAGAAGTCGTGCACAAGGTGGTACAGGTCTAGGACTGTCTATCGCTAAAGAAATTATCAAACAACATAAGGGCTTTATTTGGGCCAAGAGTGAATACGGCAAGGGTTCAACCTTTACCATTGTGCTCCCTTATGATAAGGATGCAGTGAAAGAAGAAGTATGGGAGGACGAAGTAGAAGACTAGAATGAGTGAAATAGGCTTTAAATACAGTATTTTAGCGTCGGGTTCCAGTGGAAATTCCTTTTATCTGGAAACCTCAAAAAAGAAGCTTTTAGTAGATGCAGGCTTATCTGGTAAGAAAATTACCAGTCTGCTAGCTGAAATTAACCGTAAGCCAGAAGACCTGGATGCCATCTTGATTACCCATGAGCATTCAGACCATATCCATGGAGTAGGCGTTTTGGCTCGCAAGTATGGTATGGATCTTTATGCCAATGAAAAGACCTGGCAGGCTATGGAAAATAGCAAGTATCTCGGTAAGGTAGACTCGTCGCAAAAGCATATTTTTGAAATGGGTAAAACCAAAACCTTTGGAGATATCGACATCGAGAGTTTTGGTGTAAGCCATGATGCAGTCGCACCGCAGTTTTATCGCTTTATGAAGGATGACAAGAGTTTTGTCATGCTGACTGATACAGGTTATGTTAGCGATCGTATGGCGGGAATTGTCGAAAATGCGGACGGCTATCTTATTGAGTCCAATCATGATGTAGAGATTTTGCGAGCAGGTTCTTACGCTTGGCGACTCAAACAACGAATCCTATCGGATCTGGGTCACCTTTCTAACGAGGACGGTGCTGAAGCTATGATTCGGACGCTAGGAAATCGTACTAAGAAGATTTACCTTGGGCATTTATCTAAGGAAAACAATATCAAGGAACTGGCTCATATGACCATGGTCAATCAGCTGGCTCAAGCTGATCTGGGAGTCGGAGTAGACTTTAAGGTTTATGATACCTCACCAGATACCGCAACACCATTGACAGAGATATAGAAAGAACGCTGAGAAGGTGTTCTTTTTATATTGACTGGACACCTAAAAAGTAATACAATGGTGTTACCATTAAAAAAGGGAGCACAAAATATGACTACTATTACATTAAAAGTTTCTGAAGCTGATAAAACATTTATGAAAGCAATGGCTAAGTTTGAAGGAGTTTCCCTTTCGGAACTTATTCGCACCAAAACTCTTGAAGCCCTAGAAGATGAATACGATGCTCGTGTGGCAGATTTAGCCTATCAAGAGTATTTAGAAGACTTGGAAAAAGGAGTTGAACCCATTACTTGGGAAGAAATGATGCATGATTTAGGCTTGAAGGATGAATAATTTGTATAAATTAGTTCCAACAAGACGTTTTATCAAGCAATTGAAAAAATTGGACCGTTATACGCAGAAGCTAATTACAAACTATTTACAAACCAATGTTTTGGAAGATCCAAGACGACACGGAAAGGCTTTGGTTGGTAATCGCGTTGGTCAATGGCGCTATAGAATTGGTAATTATCGAGTTATCGTACAAATTGTAGATGATGAATTAGTTGTTGCTACTCTAGAAGTTGGTCATCGGAGAGATATTTATTGAATTACTTTTTTCAAGTAAATTTTCATTCTTTAAAATATGATATAATAGGGCTTACAATATAAGAGAGGTTGCTGATGACAATAGATATTAGTGAAGAAAGTTTGGCTAAAGAATCGGCTGACTTATTAAAAATTCTTTTAAAAGATCGAACGACAAAGAAATCAATTGTTTGGGCTACGCATTCTTATGAATTGTTAGGAAAGGGATTTGCTCCAAGTGATCGCATCAATCCAAGTAAGGTTACTGGAAACTTTGCCAACTTGATTCAGCCCAGATCTGAAAAATCCAAATATGAACAAAAAGATCGGACAAAAATAAGGGCAGAAGTGTTTACACCAACGTGGTTGGTCGCAAAGCAAAATGGATATGTAGAATCGAAATTAGGCTCGTTAAGTCTTGAGGAGTATGTGGACTTACGATGGTTAGAGGTAACTTGTGGTGAAGCACCTTATATGGTAACGAGATATGATACCGTAACTGGTGAGGAAATTCCATTATCTGAGCGAGTTGGTTTTGTTGATAGAAAACTGCAACGGATTAGTCGTGAGGTTTCAGATGAAGTCACATTTTATAAACTTGTAAAAGATGCTTATCATGCTTCGTATGGTTATGAGTATCAAGGAGATTCTCTCCTTTTGGCGCGTGAGAATCTTTTGGCAACTTTTGAGGACTATTATCTAGCTAAGACTGGAAATCAACCAACATTAGAGCAAAAGAAAGAAATTGCGACTATTATCTCTTACAATGTCTTTCAGATGGATGGATTGAAAAAAAGTAGTCCTTATTCAGCTAAACAAAAGCAATCTCAACAATTGAGTTTGTTTGCGGATGAGCTAGAAGTCCAAGAAGTAGAAGAATCTAAAACCCATATCAAAGACTGGAAAAAGAATAGAATGATAGGTTTTGAGCGCCTATCTAGCGAGGAAAGTGAAATGAAATTTGATGTCGTGATAGGAAATCCTCCGTATCAGGAAACAGGAGAAGCCAGAGATGAGCCGATATATCACTATTTTATTGATGAAGCTTATAAAATCGCAGATAAATCTATACTAATCACCCCAGCAAGGTTTTTATTTAAAGCTGGTCAAACTCCTAAAAATTGGATGGAAAAGATGCTAGAAGATAAGCATTTAAAAGTTCAATTCTATGAGCTTAAAAGCGATAAAGTATTCACAGGAACAGATATTAAGGGTGGAGTAGCAATAACTTATCGTGATGCTGATAAAGATTTGGGACCAATCGGAGTATTTACTATTTTTGAATCTTTGAATAGTATTGTAAAAAAAATCGAAAAACATCCAGACTTTGAAACTTTTTCTGATTTAGTTTATCCTCAAGGTATTTATAGATTTTCAGATGAACTTTTTTCTGATTATCCAAATGCTGAAAAGTTGCAAGGAAAAGGGACAAAAAATAAAATTGTTTCAAAATCACTGACTCAGTTAGATTTTGTTTTCAAAAACAAAGAAGAAAAAGACCATGTTGCTCTACTTGGAAGAATTGGCTCCGAACGTGTTTATCGATATATTAATAAAAAATATTTAGATTTACCGGAAACATTCGAAAATTATAATGTTTTTGTACCAGAAGCTAATGGAAGTGGTGCCTTAGGTGAAGTCTTATCAACACCCCTAATCGGGGAACCCCTAATCGGGCATACAGATACTTTTTTATCTATTGGTAATTTTAAAACAAAATTTGAAGCCGATGCTTGTATTAAATTTATTAAAACTAAATTCGCTAGAGTATTATTAGGTGTTTTGAAAGTTACTCAGCATAACTCACGCAAAACTTGGTATTACGTTCCACTCCAAGACTTTACAAATGATTCAGACATTGATTGGACACAATCAGTGGCTGATATTGACCGTCAGCTCTATCAAAAATATGGTCTTTCTCCAGAGGAAATTGCCTTTATTGAGACACATGTAAGGGAGATGGATTAGAGAAGTATTTTTATTTGACAAATAGCGGTCAATGATCTATAATAGACACATAGGATTAGGTCAGGAAGCATACGATGCCCTGACCCTTTTTGTACTTATGAGATGAGAAAGTCATTTGTTAGATAAATTGACTTGGTTAGCAAACGTTCAAAAAAGGAAAACTTATGCCAGTAGAAATTAAAACCACTAAAGAGATTCATCCTAAAATCTATGCCTACACCACACCGACAGTAACCAGTAATGAAGGCTGGATTAAGATTGGGTATACAGAACGTGATGTCACACAACGTATCAAGGAGCAAACGCATACTGCTCATATAGATACAGACATATTGTGGACTGGAGATGCGACCTATACAGAAGAGCCTAATAAGGGGAAAACTTTCAAGGATCATGATTTCCACCATTTCTTGTCTTTCCATGATGTAGAACGTCGTCCTAAGACGGAATGGTTCTATTTTAATGGAACTCCTGAAAAATCTAAAAATCTATTCGATAAATTTGTTCAGCATGATTTGTCTGGTTATCAACCTGGAAAAGGACAGGACTATACTCTGCGACAAGAGCAAGAAGAATCAGTTGCTAAGACATTAGCTTATTTCCAAGAACATGCTGGAGGCAAGTTTCTCTGGAATGCCAAGCCACGCTTTGGTAAAACCTTGTCTACCTATGACCTAGCTCGACGGATGGAAGCTGTCAATGTCCTAATTGTAACAAACCGCCCTGCCATTGCTAACTCATGGTATGATGATTTTGAAACATTCATAGCAGGTCAGACGACTTACAAGTTTGTTTCTGAATCAGATAGCCTTAAGAGTCGTCCAACTTTGTCACGTAAAGAATTTGTTGGTATTTTAGATGACGATGTAAGACAACTTGCTTTTATCAGTCTCCAAGACTTGAAAGGTTCTGTTTATTTAGGTGGAGAGCACGATAAACTCAAATGGGTGACTGATCTGCATTGGGATTTGTTGGTTATTGACGAGGCTCATGAAGGAGTTGATATCTTCAAGACTGACCAAGCCTTTAATAAGATCCGTCGAAACTTTACCTTACACCTTTCTGGAACTCCATTTAAAGCATTGGCAAAGGGAGAGTTTACCGAGGAGCAAATCTATAACTGGTCTTATGCTGATGAGCAGGCAGCCAAAACTATTTGGTCGCCTGAGCAAGAAGAGGAAAATCCATATGAAACCTTACCTCAGTTAAATCTCTTTACCTATCAAATGTCTCAGATGATTGGTGAAGAGCTAGAGAAAGGCGCTCAACTTGATGGTGAAAATATTGACTATGCTTTTGACTTGAGTGAATTTTTCGCTACAGATGATAAAGGTAAATTTATCCATGAGCAAGATGTCAAAAATTGGTTAGATACTCTGTCAAGCAATGAAAAGTATCCATTTTCAACCAAAGAACTTCGGAACGAACTCAAGCATACTTTTTGGCTGTTGGAGCGTGTAGCCTCAGCTAAGGCTTTAAAAGCACTATTAGAAGAACACCCCATCTATGAAAACTATGAGATCGTTCTAGCTGCTGGTGACGGACGTATGTCCGAAGAAGACGATAAAGTCAAACTCAAATCCTTGGACTTGGTTAGAAAAGCGATAGCAGGTAATGACAAAACGATTACCCTATCCGTCGGTCAATTGACGACAGGTGTCACTATCCCTGAGTGGACAGGTGTATTGATGTTATCGAATTTGAAATCACCTGCACTTTATATGCAGGCCGCCTTCCGTGCTCAAAATCCTTACTCATGGATCGATAACAAAGGAAATCACTTTCGCAAAGAAAGAGCCTATGTATTTGACTTTGCGCCGGAAAGAACCTTGATTCTCTTTGATGAGTTTGCCAACAACTTATCGCTTGCGACTGCAGGAGGCGGCGGGACTTCGACAACTCGTGAAGAAAATATTAGAGAATTATTAAACTTCTTTCCAGTTATTGCCGAAGACCGTGCTGGTAAGATGGTTGAAATTGATGCCAAGGCGGTTCTAACCATTCCTCGCCAGATAAAAGCTAGAGAAGTTCTTAAACGTGGCTTTATGTCCAATCTATTATTTGATAATATCAGCGGTATTTTCCAAGCTAGTCAAACAGTTCTAGACATTTTAAATGAGCTGCCAGTTGAAAAGGAAGGGAAGGTACAAGATAGTTCTGATTTATTAGACTTTTCAGATGTTACAGTAGATGATGAGGGAAATGCAGTAGTAGACCATGAAATTGTAGTTAATCAGCAAATGCGACTTTTTGGTGAAAAAGTTTATGCGCTGGGTGAGTCAGTTACAGAAGTGATGGCCCAGAATGAGGAAAAATCTCATAGGAAGTTGGCTTCTGAGTTGAGTCAAACAGTTTCTCCAGTGATTGTAGAAGATTTAAAAGCTGAATACAACCTTAAAACTCGGGAAACAGACCAAATCAAGAAACAAATTACAGCAACACTTGAGAATGAAATTCGAAAAAATGATATCGAAAGAAAAATTTCTGAAGCTCATATCAGGGAAGAATTGCAGCAACAAATTAAAGAAGCAGATGATAAGGAGCAAAAGGATAAGATTCAAGAAGATTTGGATAAACGTTTAGAAGAAAATAAGCTCATTCACAAAGAAAAACTAGAGCAAACACTCAAAAAAGAAGTGGAAAAAATGCCTGAGAAGTTTATCGAACAGGTTGAGAGAAAACGTGTTGAACAGTTGAAACAATCAGCTCAAGATGAGATTCGTGACCATCTTCGTGGATTTGCACGAACCATCCCAAGTTTTATTATGGCTTATGGCAATCAATCTCTAACACTTGATAATTTTGATACCTTTGTTCCTGAACATGTTTTTTATGAAGTAACAGGGATTACGATTGATCAGTTTAGATATTTGCGAGATGGTGGGCAGGATTTTGCAGGGCATCTCTTTGATAAAGCAACATTTGACGAAGCTATTCAAGAATTTCTTCGCAAGAAAGAGGAGTTGGCGGATTATTTTAAAGATCAAAAAGAAGACATTTTTGACTATATTCCACCGCAGAAGACCAACCAAATTTTCACTCCTAAACGAGTGGTGAAAAGGATGGTGGATGATTTGGAAAAGGAAAATCCAGGGATTTTTGATGATCCATCTAAGACTTTTATTGATTTATATATGAAGTCAGGTCTCTATATTGCAGAATTGGTTAAACGCCTCTATAATAGTGATGGTTTGAAACAATTATTTCCAGATTCTGAAAAACGTTTGAAGCATATTTTAGAGAATCAGGTTTATGGATTTGCTCCGTCTGAGATTATCTATAACATTTCCACTAATTTTATATTTGGCAATCTTTCTAAAGATATCAGTAGGAAGAATTTTGTTTTAGCAGATACCATTCCAGCGGCTAAAGAAGGGCGCATTCAAAAGTTGGTTGATTCCTATTTTGAAAATAATTAAAAAGAAGGCTGAGTCAAAATTCTTTGAAATCAGAAAAAACGCATAAGATAAGGTATTGACAATCCTTGGTATTATGCGTTTTATTGTGGGAAGATGTATAATGGATTGAAATAAGATATGAACAAATCGAGTAGGAAAGGAAAATTGATTTATAGAAATGTTTTAGTAGTAGATGCGTACCGTTATAGATTCAATGCACTATAAAATCTGAAGAAAGCAATTTTTAACCAGATCTTAGAAGCAGTTGTGTACTACTCTAACTTCAATAGACTATATCATACAGCTAAAAAAAACAACTCCCTGATGATTCAAGGAGTTGTCTATAGTTAAATTAATTTTTAGAAGCTTCTTAGAATTCTGGATTTTTCCATGCTTCGTCAATAATAGCTTGCAATTCTTTAGCAGATGCTTGCATTTTTTGAGTTTCTGCATCGTTCAATGGAATGTTTACTGGACGAACGATACCGTGTGCTCCAACGATAGCTGGTTGACCGATAAAGACGTTCTCAATTCCGTATTGACCTTCTTGGAATACGGAAAGTGGAAGTACTGCGTTTTCATCGTCAAGGATTGCTTTAGTGATACGAGCGAGGGCTACAGCGATACCGTAGTATGTAGCACCTTTCTTGTTAATGATTGAGTATGCAGCGTCGCGAACAGAAATGAAGAGTTCTACAAGGTCAGCTTCATTCAAGTCACGGTTAGCTTGCAACCATTGTTCCAATTTTACACCGGCAACGTTAGCATGTGACCAAACGGCAAACTCAGAGTCACCGTGTTCACCCATGATATAGGCGTGAACTGAACGAGCGTCAACACCGATTTTTTCAGCAAGGGCTTGACGGAAACGAGCTGAGTCAAGTGAAGTACCTGAACCGATAACGCGTTCTTTAGGGAAACCAGAGAATTTCCAAGTTGAGTAAGTCAAAACGTCAACTGGGTTAGCAGCAACAAGGAAGATACCTTTGAAACCTGATTCAACAACTTGAGTTACGATTGATTTGTTGATAGCAAGGTTTTTACCTACAAGGTCAAGACGAGTTTCACCTGGTTTTTGAGGCGCACCTGCAGTGATCACAACAAGGTCAGCGTCTGCACAGTCAGAGTATTGAGCTGCATAGATTTTTTTAGGTGAAGTGAAGGCAAGGGCGTGACTAAGGTCAAGCGCATCACCAACAGCTTTTTCATGCAATTGTGGAATTTCGATAATTCCAAGCTCTTGTGCAATTCCTTGGTTAACAAGTGCAAAAGCGTAAGATGAACCTACAGCACCATCACCGACAAGGATAACTTTTTTGTGTTGTTTAGTTGAAGTCATTGTTCTAAACATCTCCTTAATTTTATTAGGGGATTTTCCCTAGACAACTTCATTCTATCACTTTTAAAAAACTTTGTCACGAATATGCCGTATAGTTCTCTATGTAAACGTTTTAGTGGTTTAGAGGCTGAAATAGATGGAAATTTATGGTATAATGTTGTTACTTACTAATTGTGAAATGAGGCATTTATTAATGCAGGATAAAAATTTAGTGAATGTCAATCTGACAAAGGAGATGAAGGCTAGCTTTATCGACTACGCCATGAGTGTTATCGTAGCGCGAGCTCTTCCTGATGTTCGAGATGGCTTAAAACCTGTTCACCGTCGCATTCTCTACGGAATGAATGAATTGGGTGTTACTCCAGACAAACCCCATAAAAAATCTGCTCGTATTACAGGGGATGTCATGGGTAAATACCACCCACACGGGGATTCCTCTATCTATGAAGCCATGGTCCGTATGGCTCAATGGTGGAGCTACCGTTACATGCTTGTAGATGGTCATGGGAATTTTGGTTCCATGGATGGAGATAGTGCTGCCGCTCAACGTTATACCGAGGCACGTATGAGCAAGATTGCTCTGGAAATGCTTCGTGATATCAACAAAAATACAGTTGATTTCGTTGATAACTATGATGCCAACGAACGGGAACCCTTGGTCTTGCCAGCGCGTTTTCCAAACCTTTTGGTTAATGGAGCAACTGGTATTGCGGTTGGGATGGCAACCAATATTCCACCTCATAATCTAGGTGAAACCATTGATGCAGTGAAGTTGGTCATGGATAATCCTGAAGTGACTACCAAGGAATTGATGGAAGTCTTGCCTGGACCAGATTTTCCAACAGGTGCCCTTGTCATGGGGAAATCAGGTATCCATAAGGCTTATGAAACGGGTAAAGGTTCGATTGTCCTACGTTCTCGTACCGAAATCGAAGAAACTAAGACTGGCCGTGAGCGCATTGTTGTAACAGAATTTCCTTATATGGTCAACAAAACCAAGGTGCATGAGCATATTGTTCGCTTGGTTCAGGAAAAACGCATTGAGGGGATTACAGCAGTACGTGATGAGTCAAACCGTGAGGGTGTTCGATTTGTTATTGAAGTCAAGCGTGATGCGTCAGCCAATGTTATCCTCAATAATCTTTTCAAGATGACCCAGATGCAAACCAACTTTGGTTTCAATATGCTGGCTATCCAAAATGGTATACCGAAAATTTTGTCTCTTCGTCAGATTTTGGATGCTTATATCGAGCACCAAAAAGAAGTAGTTGTTCGTCGTACACGTTTTGATAAGGAAAAAGCGGAAGCGCGCGCTCATATCTTAGAAGGTCTCTTGATTGCGCTAGACCATATCGACGAAGTGATTCGTATCATTCGTGCTAGTGAAACGGATGCGGAAGCACAAGCTGAGTTGATGAGTAAGTTTAAGCTTTCTGAACGTCAAAGTCAGGCCATCCTAGACATGCGTCTTCGTCGTTTGACAGGTTTGGAACGCGATAAGATTCAATCTGAGTATGATGACCTCTTGGCTCTGATTGCGGACTTAGCGGATATTCTTGCTAAGCCTGAACGTGTTTCTCAAATCATCAAAGACGAATTGGATGAAGTTAAACGTAAATTTTCCGATAAACGCCGTACAGAGTTGATGGTTGGACAGGTCTTGAGTCTCGAGGATGAGGACTTGATTGAAGAATCGGATGTCTTAATTACCCTTTCTAACAAAGGATACATTAAACGTCTGGACCAAGCTGAATTTACTGCTCAAAAACGTGGGGGTCGTGGTGTCCAAGGAACAGGAGTGAAAGATGATGACTTTGTTCGTGAGTTAGTGTCAACTAGCACCCATGATCACCTGCTCTTCTTCACAAATAAAGGACGTGTCTATCGTCTGAAAGGTTATGAAATTCCTGAGTATGGTCGGACTGCCAAAGGGCTACCAGTAGTCAATCTCTTGAAATTGGATGAAGACGAAAATATTCAGACGGTTATCAATGTTGAGTCTGATCGCAGTGATGATGCTTATCTCTTCTTTACAACCCGTCACGGTATTGTGAAGAGAACCAGTGTTAAGGAGTTTGCCAATATTCGTCAAAATGGTCTCAAAGCGCTGAATTTAAAGGATGAAGATGAGTTAATCAATGTCTTGTTGGCGGAAGGAGATATGGATATTATCATTGGTACCAAGTTTGGTTATGCAGTTCGCTTTAATCAATCAGCCGTTCGTGGTATGAGTCGTATCGCCACTGGTGTGAAAGGTGTTAACCTTCGTGAAGGAGACACAGTTGTTGGTGCCAGCTTGATTACTGATCAAGATGAGGTTCTTATTATCACAGAAAAAGGATATGGTAAGCGTACAGTCGCTACTGAATACCCAACAAAAGGTCGTGGTGGTAAGGGAATGCAGACAGCTAAAATTACCGAAAAAAATGGCTTGCTGGCCGGTCTTATGACTGTTCAAGGGGATGAGGATTTGATGATTATCACTGATACAGGTGTCATGATTCGAACCAATCTTGCCAATATTTCACAAACAGGACGTGCAACTATGGGAGTTAAAGTAATGCGCCTGGATCAAGATGCTCAGATAGTGACTTTCACAACGGTTGCGGTGGCAGAAAAAGAAGAAGTTGGGACAGAAAACGAAACAGAAACAGAAGGTGAAGCATAATGTCTCAAAAAAATAATAAAAAGAAAAACAAGCGAAAAAATTTGCTGACAAATATCCTAGCAGGATTTCTGATATTACTGTCACTGGCTTTGATTTTTAATGCGCAAATTCGAAATATTTTCATAGTCTGGAATACCAATAAGTATCAAGTTAGCCAGGTATCAAAAGAAAAATTAGAAGAAAATCAAGATACAGAAGGCAATTTTGACTTTGATTCTGTCAAAGCTATCTCTTCGGAAGCTGTTCTAACTTCTCAATGGGATGCTCAAAAATTACCAGTTATTGGGGGAATTGCAATTCCTGAATTGGAAATGAATTTGCCGATTTTTAAAGGACTTGATAATGTTAATCTCTTCTACGGAGCTGGTACAATGAAACGCGAGCAAGTAATGGGGGAAGGAAATTATAGTCTAGCTAGTCACCATATCTTTGGTGTTGATAATGCTAATAAAATGTTATTTTCTCCTTTAGATAATGCTAAAAATGGCATGAAGATTTATCTAACCGATAAAAATAAAGTTTATACTTATGAAATACGTGAAGTCAAACGTGTGACACCGGATCGTGTTGATGAGGTTGATGATAGAGAAGGGGTCAATGAAATCACATTAGTAACCTGTGAAGACCTTGCTGCTACAGAACGTATTATTGTCAAAGGTGATTTGAAAGAAACAAAAGATTATTCACAAACATCTGATGAAATCCTAACAGCTTTCAATCAACCATATAAACAATTTTATTAATACAAATCAGTGAAATCCAGAATTTCACTGATTTTTTTAAGATTTTCATAAAAATATAGTAAAATGAAATAAGAATAGGACGAATCGATCAGGACAGTCAAATCGATTTCTAACAATGTTTTAGAAGTATATGTGTACTATTCTAGTTTCAATCTACTATACTTGCCAAAAGGTTTCGGCTCCATCTTTACCTTCCATGTCAAAGGTGGGGAGGCAGAAGCCCGCAAGGTCATTGATCATTTAGAAATCTTTTCTGATCTTGCAAACGTGGCAGATGCTAAATCGCTTGTTGTCCATCCAGCAACAACCACTCATGGTCAATTGTCAGAAAAAGACCTAGAAGCAGCAGGTGTCACACCAAACCAAATCCACTTGTCTATCGGTCTTGAAAATGTAGAAGATTTGATTGGAGACTTGCGCTTGGCCTTGGAAAAAATTTAAAGTAACAGAAGATAAACAGTGGGTTTTGACTCACTGTTTTTGATTTTCCTTCAGGCATGATATAATGGTTACAGAAGTCTAGAAAGAGGAATGTAATGAACGAAATCAAATGTCCCAACTGTGGGGAAGTCTTTACAGTAAATGAAAGCCAGTATGCTGAACTTTTGTCCCAAGTGAGAACGGCAGAGTTTGATAAGGAACTACACGATAGGATGAGGCAAGAACTGGCCTTGGCTGAGCAAAAGGCTATGAATGAGCAACAGACTAAACTGGCTCAGAAGGATCAAGAAATTGCGCAATTACAGAGTCAGATCCAAAACTTTGATACAGAAAAAGAATTGGCCAAGAAAGAAGTTGAAGAGACAAGCCATCAGGCCCTCTTGGCTAAGGACAAGGAAGTACAGGCCTTGGAGAACCAATTGTCTACCTTGCGTTTAGAGCATGAAAATCAACTGCAAAAGACCCTTTCTGACCTAGAAAAAGAACATGTTCAGGTCAAAAATCAGTTACTATTGCAAGAAAAGGAAAATGAGTTGTCTTTGGCTTCTGTTAAGCAAAACTATGAAGCCCAGCTTAAAGCAGCTAGTGAACAAGTCGAGTTCTATAAGAATTTCAAAGCCCAGCAATCTACAAAAGCGATCGGGGAAAGTCTGGAACAGTATGCAGAGAGTGAGTTTAACAAGGTCCGTAGTTTCGCCTTTCCAAATGCCTACTTTGAGAAGGATAACAAGGTCTCTGCGCGTGGGTCTAAGGGAGACTTCATCTTCCGTGAGTGTGATGAAAATGGGGTTGAAATCATTTCCATCATGTTTGAGATGAAGAATGAAGCTGACGGAACGGAGAAGAAGCACAAGAATGCAGATTTTTACAAGGAATTAGACAAGGACCGTCGGGAGAAGAACTGTGAGTATGCCGTTTTAGTGACCATGCTTGAGGCCGATAACGACTACTTTAACACAGGGATTGTTGACGTCAGTCACGAGTATGAAAAGATGTATGTGGTTCGTCCTCAATTCTTTATTCAGTTGATTGGGCTCTTACGTAATGCGGCGCTAAATTCCCTAAAATACAAGCAGGAGTTGGCCTTGGTTCGCGAGCAAAATATTGACATTACGCATTTTGAGGAAGATTTGGATGCCTTTAAGCTAGCTTTTGCTAAGAACTATAATTCAGCTTCGACTAACTTTGGAAAAGCTATTGATGAAATCGACAAGGCCATCAAACGCATGGAAGAGGTTAAGAAATTCCTGACCACATCTGAAAACCAACTCCGTTTAGCTAACAACAAATTGGAAGATGTCTCTGTTAAAAAATTGACCCGGAAAAATCCAACAATGAAAGCGAAGTTCGAAGCACTGAAGGGGGAGTAGAAAGCAAAAATGAACGGTATTATCAACTTAAAAAAAGAAGCAGGAATGACCTCGCATGATGCGGTTTTTAAACTGCGTAAGATTTTGGGAACCAAGAAAATTGGTCATGGTGGAACCTTGGATCCGGATGTGGTGGGTGTTTTGCCGATTGCGGTTGGCAAGGCGACACGCATGGTCGAGTTTATGCAGGACGAGGGTAAGATCTATGAGGGGGAAATCATTCTGGGCTATTCCACGACGACTGAGGATGCTAGTGGGGAAGTGGTCGCAGAAACCCCTGTTTTGTCTTCATTGGATGAAAAGCTTGTTGATGAAGCGATTGCTAGCTTGACTGGGCCTATTACTCAGATTCCCCCTATGTATTCGGCAGTTAAGGTTAATGGTCGCAAGCTCTATGAGTATGCGCGTGCTGGTCAGGAAGTGGAGCGTCCAGAACGTCAGGTGACCATTTATCAATTTGAACGAACAAGTCCGATTTCTTATGATGGCCAACTTGCCCGATTCACTTTTCGTGTAAAATGCAGTAAAGGGACTTACATCCGTACTTTGTCAGTTGATTTGGGTGAAAAGCTTGGTTATGCGGCTCATATGTCCCATTTGACTCGTACTAGTGCTGCTGGCTTACAATTAGAAGACGCTCTTGCCTTGGAGGAAATTGCTGAAAAAGTAGAGGCTGGGCAATTAGATTTTCTCCATCCTTTAGAGATTGGGACAGGTGACCTTGTCAAAGTTTTCCTAACTCCAGAAGAGGCTACAGAAGTTCGCTTTGGTCGTTTTATTGAGCTAGACCAAACGGACAAAGAACTGGCTGCCTTTGAAGATGATAAATTGTTAGCCATTCTAGAAAAACGGGGCAATCTCTATAAGCCAAGGAAGGTTTTTAGCTAGATCGTTTAGGAATAAAAATCGGGTGATAGATAACAATTGCTTGATAAAACCCCATACTAATAGTAGAATGGTTTTGGGAATTATAATATTCCAATTGTTGCGAGTTGTAGGTACTCAAATAATCTATATAGAAATTTGGAGGTGTGAAATGAAGCAATTTAAAATTCTTTCAGATAAATATTTAGAGTCCATTACAGGTTCTGGTGGGAACTTAGGCCCAGGAATATATTGTGTAGACGTTAAAGGTCGAGCAAAATGCAGTATCAATCATGGAGAGTTTTGGGGGTACACGGGAAGTGTAATAGTCAATGGCTGGATTAATTATGGTCCATGGGCACCTAGACCAGGATTTGGTGTGATAATTCCATGATGCAAAATGAGTTTCGAGAAAGGGTGGAGCAACTTCTTCAACAAAAAGAAATAAATGAAAATAGTGAGTTGAGTCACCTGTTTCGTCTTGCTATACAAAATTTAGACAGAAATGAAAAATACCAATCGGTCATGGCCAATTTGAGTCAAGGGTTGTCGCTTTACCTCATGACGCATCATTACCAGGCACCTAAGTCTGTCATTGATTTTGGTTTATGGATTGCCAAAGCTCCTAGCCAGGAAAGAGGGAGACTGGCTTTCTTGCAGATGCTTGCTCAAACCCTACAGGGCTTTCGTTAAAACTATCGAACATCAGAGGGAAGACTCTGGTGTTTTTTGCTGATGAGACTATAAATTTTGTAAAAAATGTGATAGAATAGACGACGGATAAAATAACGGAGGATAGCATGCAAAATAGACCAATCATTATTGGAGTGACAGGTGGTTCTGGTGGTGGTAAAACCAGTGTTTCAAGAGCCATTTTATCGCATTTTCTTGATGAAAAGATTTCCATGATTGAGCATGATTCATACTACAAGGATCAGTCTCATTTGACCTTTGAAGAGCGTATCAAAACCAACTATGACCATCCATTTGCCTTTGATACAGACTTGATGATTGAGCAGATGAAGGAATTGTTGGCAGGGCGTCCGGTGGACATTCCGACTTATGACTATACTGAACATACACGGAGCAGCAAGACCTATCGTCAGGAGCCTCAGGATGTCTTTATCGTTGAGGGCATTTTGGTCTTGGAGGATAAGCGCCTGCGCGATTTGATGGATATCAAGATTTTTGTGGATACGGATGATGATGTGCGCATTATTCGTCGTATCAAGCGCGATATGGAAGAACGTGGCCGTAGCCTTGATAGCGTTATTGACCAGTATCTAGGTGTGGTTAAACCCATGTACCATCAGTTTATCGAGCCGACTAAGCGTTATGCTGATATCGTCATTCCTGAGGGAGTCAGCAATACAGTAGCTATCGACCTGTTGACGACCAAGATTGCAAAGATTTTGGAAGAAGCTCGAAATAGCAAATAAACAGAATTGGAGGCCTTGCCTCCTTTTTCTATTTTTCCCTCATAATGGTACATAAATGGAGATTTTTAGGCATATTTTTGGTATAATAATACCCATGAAAGAGCAAGAAAAGGAATAGTAGGTGGAGATGGAAAAGTATTTATCGGTAACAACTTTGACCAAGTATCTGAAAATGAAATTCGATAAAGACCCTTACTTGGAACGGGTCTATTTAACTGGTCAAGTTTCCAACTTTCGTAAACGACCTACTCACCAATATTTCTCCCTAAAGGATGACCATGCAGTTATTCAAGCGACCATCTGGTCTGGGATTTATCAGAAATTAGGTTTCGACCTAGAAGAAGGAATGAAAATCAATGTGATTGGGCGTGTGCAGGTCTATGAACCAAGTGGTAGCTACTCCATCATCATTGAAAAGGCTGAGCCTGATGGGGTTGGGGCGCTTGCGATTCAGTTTGAACAACTCAAGAAAAAATTGACAGAAGAAGGCCTGTTTCAAGAGAGGTTCAAGCAACCTCTGCCCCAATTTTCTAAGAGAATTGGTGTAGTAACCAGTCGCAGTGGAGCCGTTATTCGAGATATTATCACGACCGTCAGCAGGCGATTCCCAGGTGTGGACATTCTTCTCTATCCGACCAAGGTGCAAGGTGATGGTTCTGCGGAGGAAATTGCTCGAAATATTGTGCGAGCTAATCAAGGGGACGATTTGGATTTACTCATTATTGGTCGTGGAGGTGGTTCTATTGAGGATCTCTGGGCCTTTAACGAAGAAATTGTGGTACGAGCTATTTTTGAGTCTCGTTTACCAGTTATCTCTAGTGTGGGACATGAGACGGATGTGACCTTGGTGGATTTTGTGGCAGATCGCCGCGCTGCGACACCAACGGCTGCAGCTGAACTAGCAACACCTGTGACCAAGTTGGATTTATTAGCTCATTTGCAAAATCAAGAAAAACGGATGGCAACAGCAGTCCGAAATGTCCTATCTAAGAAACAAGAAGCTTTGAAAAAATGCAGTCAGTCTGTTATCTTTAGACAACCAGAACGTTTGTATGATGGCTATATGCAACGCTTGGATCAACTGCAATTGCGTTTGAAACAAAGTTTGCGAACACGGATTTCTGATAACAAGCAATTAGTCCAAGCAAGGACGCATCAACTGGTTCAATTATCACCTGTTACCAAAATCCAACGCTATCAAGACCGTCTAGGCCAGTTGGACAAGCTCCTCCGTAGCCAAATGGCGCTGGTTTATGATGCCAGGGTTGCTGAAGTCAAGAGACTTTCAGAAGCCTTGTTGATGTTGGATACCAGTCGCATCGTGGCGCGTGGTTATGCTATTGTCAAAAAAGAAGAGTCCGTTGTAGATTCGGTTGAGAGTTTGAAGAAAAAAGACCAAGTAACGCTTTTGATGCGAGATGGTCAAGTAGAATTAGAGGTTAAAGATGTCAAAACAAAAGAAATTTGAGGAAAATCTAGCAGAACTGGAGACCATTGTCCAAAGTTTGGAAAATGGTGAAATTGCTCTGGAAGATGCGATTGCTGCCTTTCAAAAGGGCATGGTCTTGTCAAAAGAACTCCAAGCGACGCTGGACAAGGCTGAAAAGACCTTGGTCAAGGTCATGCAAGAAGACGGAACAGAAAGTGATTTTGAATGAAGAAGCAAGAAAAATTAGCTCTTGTCGAGTCAGCCTTGGAAGACTTTTATGGAGGCCAGCAGTTTGCCTCTAGTTTGCGAGAGTCTGTTCTCTATTCCATTCATGCTGGTGGCAAGCGTATTCGCCCCTTTCTCTTGTTGAAAGTTCTGGAAGCCTTGCAGGTGGCTATTAAACCAGCTCACGCGCAGGTGGCCGCAGCCTTGGAAATGATTCATACAGGGAGTTTGATTCACGATGACCTTCCTGCTATGGATGATGATGATTACCGTCGGGGACGCTTGACCAATCATAAGAAATTTGGTGAAGCTATGGCCATTTTGGCAGGAGATGCTTTATTCCTAGATCCCTATGCCTTGATAGCGCAGGCAGATTTGCCAAGTCAGATTAAGGTAGACTTGATTGCTAACTTATCCTTTGCTTCAGGTAGTCTGGGAATGGTTGCAGGGCAAGTTTTGGATATGGAAGGCGAACACCAGCATTTGTCTTTGGAAGAACTCCAGACTATTCATGCTAATAAGACTGGAAAACTGCTAGCCTATCCCTTCCAAGCGGCTGCTATTATTGCTGAATTGGCACCTGAGATGCAGGTGAAGCTGAAAACGGTTGGTGAATTGATTGGGCTTGCTTTTCAAGTTCGAGATGATGTACTGGATGTGACCGCCAGTTTTGAGGAAATCGGCAAGACACCACAAAAGGATTTGCAGGCTGAAAAATCAACCTATCCAGCCTTATTGGGCTTGGAAGAAGCTATTGCCTTTTGTAACCAGACTTTGGATCAAGCTAATACAAAATTAGAAGAAATTGCCCAGCAGATTCCCTTTGAGATAGAATCGATTGTAAGTGTAGTAGAAAGTTTGAGAATCAATGGCTAAGGAAAGAGTGGATGTACTAGCTTATAAACAGGGCTTGTTTGAAACGCGAGAACAGGCCAAGCGCGGTGTCATGGCTGGTCTAGTCCTAGCAGTCCTGAATGGAGAACGGTTTGACAAACCAGGAGAGAAAATCCCGGACGACACTGAGTTAAAACTCAAGGGGGAGAAACTCAAGTATGTCAGCCGTGGTGGCTTGAAACTGGAAAAGGCCTTGCAGGTCTTTGATTTGTCAGTGGATGGTGCGACCACGATTGATATTGGGGCTTCTACTGGAGGATTTACCGATGTTATGTTGCAGAATGGTGCTGAGTTAGTTTATGCAGTCGATGTCGGCACCAATCAATTGTCTTGGAAATTACGCCAAGACCCACGAGTTGTCAGTATGGAGCAGTTCAATTTCCGATATGCTGAAAAAACTGATTTCGAGCAGGAACCGAGTTTTGCCAGCATTGACGTGAGTTTCATTTCCCTCAGTCTGATTTTGCCAGCCTTGCACCGAGTATTGGCTAATCAAGGTCAGGTTGTGGCTTTGGTTAAGCCCCAGTTTGAAGCAGGACGTGAGCAAATTGGGAAAAATGGAATTATTCGTGATGCCAAGGTGCATCAACATGTCCTTGAATCTGTCACAGCTATGGCAGTAGAGGAAGGTTTTTCAGTCCTTGGTTTGGACTTTTCTCCCATCCAAGGCGGTCATGGAAATATTGAATTTTTAGCGTATTTGAAAAAAGAAGAGTCAGCAAGCAATCAGGTTCTTGCTGATATTGAAGAAGTAGTAGAGAGGGCGCATAGTCAATTTAAAAATGAATAAAAAAGAGAGACTTGAAAAAATTAGACGATTTGTGACAGATTATCAAATCGGTACGCAAGAAGAAATCGTAGAACATTTGAAAGAGGCAGGAATCACTGCCACTCAAGCAACGGTATCCCGAGATATCAAAGAGCTAGGTATTGTCAAAATTCCTTTGAGAGACAACACCTATGTCTATGAATTGCCAAAATCAATCGTGAAAAGTTTGCAACTGGCTGAAGATAATATCGAATCGGCTGAATTGATGGATAAGATGATCAATCTCCAAGTCATTCCAGGAAATACGGCTTTTGTAAAAGCTCAGTTAACCGAAACTTTTGCGGACAAGATTTTCAGCTGTTTAGCTGATGATAGCTCGATTTTAGTCATTGCCAGAAGTGAAAGTCTAGCTGAGGAAATCTTTGAACAAGTAAAAAATTGGTAGGTCTATATGTTACTTGAAATTTCGATAAAAAACTTTGCCATTATTGAGGCTATTTCTCTCCATTTTGAAAAGGGCATGACTGTCCTGACTGGTGAAACGGGTGCAGGGAAGTCGATTATCATTGATGCCATGAATATGATGTTGGGAGCTCGTGCGACGACAGATGTTATTCGTCATGGTGCGCCAAAGGCAGAGATTGAGGGGCTTTTCTCAGTTGAGAATAGTCGCCTTTTACAGGAAATTTTTGATGAGCAAGGTTTGGAATTAGGTGATGAAATTATCATCCGTCGGGAAATCTTGCAAAATGGTCGTAGTATCAGCCGTGTGAATGGCCAGATGGTTAATCTGTCTGTTTTGCGGGCTATTGGACAACATCTGGTGGATATTCATGGTCAGCATGACCAAGAGGAGTTAATGCGTCCCCAACTGCATATCCAGATGTTGGATGAATTTGGCGATGTAGCTTTTTGGGGCTTGAAAGAAACCTATCAAACAAGTTTTGATGCCTATCGAAAAATGCGCAAGCAGGTTCTGGAAGTCAAGAAAAACCAACAGGAACACAAGGCACGTATCGAAATGTTGGAATTTCAAATGGCAGAGATTGAGGCAGCAAACTTGCAGGCTGGAGAAGACTTGTCTCTCAATCAAGAGCGTGATAAACTTCTCAATCATAAAAATATTGCGGATACATTGACCAATGCCTACAGTATGTTGGACAATGAAGACTTTTCAAGTCTGGCCAATGTTCGTTCAGCCATGAATGACATGGAAAGTGTCGAAGAGTATGACCCTGAATACCGTGAAATTTCAAGCTCACTGTCTGAGACCTACTATGTCTTAGAAGACATTAGCAAACGTTTGGAAGCTATTATTGAGGACCTTGATTTTGACGGCAATCGTCTCATGCAGGTTGAGAATCGTTTGGATCTCCTTCATACTATTACTCGTAAGTATGGTGGGACTGTAGACGATGTCTTGCTTTATTTTGCCAAGATCACGGAAGAATACAATCTCTTGACAGGCAATAATCTTTCGTCTGAGGACATGGAAGCAGAGCTCAAGAAGTTGGAAGTCAATCTTGTCGACTTGGCAGGTCAGCTTGCCTCTGCTCGTCATGACTTGGCTCAGCAGCTCGAAGCAGAGATTAAACAAGAACTGCAAGACCTTTATATGGAAAAAGCCCAGTTTCAGGTTCGTTTTAGCAAGGGCAAATTCAGCCGTGAGGGCAATGAAATGGTTGAGTTTTATATCTCAACCAACCCTGGAGAAGACTTTAAACCCTTGGTCAAGGTTGCGTCTGGTGGGGAATTATCCCGTCTCATGCTAGCCATTAAGTCTGCCTTTTCACGTAAAGAAGGTAAGACTAGCATAGTCTTTGATGAGGTGGACACAGGAGTTTCAGGTCGTGTAGCTCAAGCTATTGCACAGAAGATTCACAAGATTGGCCAACATGGGCAGGTTCTAGCTATTTCCCATTTGCCACAAGTAATTGCGATTGCGGATTATCAATTTTTTATTGAGAAGATCAGCAATGACCATTCAACAGTTTCGACTGTTCGTCTCTTGACGGTTGAAGAGCGAGTGGAAGAAGTTGCCAAGATGTTGGCAGGTGATGATGTGACGGAAGCAGCCCTGACGCAAGCTAGAGAATTGTTGAGAAACAGGGAGAAATAAGATGACAGACTATTATGTAATTGGAGATGTTCACGGAAAAGCTGGGATGCTGGAAGACCTTCTCAAAACCTGGGATGGTCAGACCCAGTTGCTCTTTCTAGGGGATTTGATTGACCGTGGTGAAGATAGTCGCCGTGTCCTAGAGATGGTTAAGGACTTGGTCGATAATCAAGGGGCAATCTGTTTGTCAGGAAACCACGAGTATATGTTTTTGACATGGCTAGATGACCCAGAAGAAAGTTATGACCACTATCGTCGCAATGGTGGAGATACAACTATTAACTCTATCCTAGGTCGTCCCTTGGATGCACCAGTTGCCGGAGTGGAGGATGCCAAGCGTGTTGCTACTGAAGCGGCAGACTTGGTCGAATTTATTCGTCAAATGCCTTTTGTGGTAGAGACAGATAAGTATATCTTTGTACATGCTGGTATTGATTTGACCTTGGATGACTGGCGTGAAACCACAGATTATAAAAAAGTCTGGCTTAGAAAACCATTCCACGAAGCCGAAAATCATACTGGAAAAACTATTGTCTTTGGTCATACACCGGTCTATGGTTTGTTAAAGCAAGATCGAGGTACAGCTGAGCTTTGGACTACAGAAGATGGTAAGATTGGGATGGATGGAGGAGCTGTCTATGGTGGTGTCCTTCACGGGATTGTCTTTACAGACCAAGGGATGACAGAACATCACTTTATTGAGAATGACGGCTTTGTCGCTGAAGATTAGTACTCCTAGCAGGGTATGGTCTTGTCAAAATGTCAAAAACAATTTATAATAAATAGATACCCTGAAAGGAAGAGAATCATGAACTTAGAAGAATTGAAAAAACGACAGGAGAAGATCCGTAACTTCTCTATTATCGCCCATATTGACCACGGAAAATCAACTCTAGCAGACCGCATTTTGGAAAAGACAGAGACAGTATCCAGTCGTGAAATGCAAGCTCAACTTTTGGATAGTATGGATTTAGAGCGGGAACGTGGGATTACCATTAAGTTAAATGCCATCGAGCTCAATTATACTGCAAAAGATGGGGAAACTTATATTTTTCACTTAATTGACACACCAGGACACGTAGACTTCACCTATGAAGTTTCCCGTTCGCTAGCTGCCTGTGAGGGAGCGATTTTGGTGGTCGATGCTGCCCAAGGGATTGAGGCTCAAACTCTTGCCAACGTTTATCTAGCCTTGGACAATGATTTGGAAATCATGCCAGTCATTAACAAAATTGACCTGCCAGCTGCAGACCCTGAGCGCGTGCGTACGGAGATTGAAGATGTCATTGGTTTGGATGCCAGTGAAGCAGTTTTGGCTTCTGCCAAGGCTGGTATCGGTATCGAAGACATCCTTGAGCAAATCGTAGAAAAAGTACCAGCACCAACGGGTGATGTGACGGCGCCACTTAAGGCATTGATTTTCGACTCTGTTTACGATGCTTACCGTGGAGTTATCCTCCAAGTGCGTGTTATGGATGGAGTGGTCAAACCTGGTGATAAGATTCAGCTCATGAGCAATGGCAAGACCTTTGATGTTACGGAAGTCGGTATTTTTACACCCAAAGCAGTTGGTCGTGATTTCCTTGCGACTGGTGACGTTGGTTACATTGCGGCTTCTATCAAGACGGTTCAGGATACTCGTGTGGGTGATACCGTTACCTTGGCAACCAATCCTGCGACAGAGCCATTACATGGTTACAAGCAGATGAATCCTATGGTCTTTGCGGGTCTATATCCAATCGAGTCAAACAAGTACAATGACCTACGTGAAGCGCTTGAAAAATTGCAACTGAATGATGCTAGTCTTCAATTTGAACCAGAAACATCTCAGGCCCTTGGATTTGGTTTTCGTTGTGGTTTCCTTGGACTTCTCCATATGGATGTTATCCAAGAACGTTTGGAACGTGAGTTCAATATCGACCTCATCATGACAGCTCCGTCTGTTATCTATAAAGTTAATTTGACCGACGGTGAGTCTATGGATGTGTCAAACCCATCTGAGTTCCCAGACCCAACTAAGATTGCGACCATTGAAGAGCCTTATGTTAAAGCGCAAATCATGGTGCCGCAGGAGTTTGTCGGAGCAGTAATGGAGCTAGCTCAGCGCAAGCGTGGGGACTTTGTGACTATGGATTATATCGATGATAACCGTGTCAATGTTATCTATCAAATTCCACTGGCTGAAATCGTCTTTGACTTCTTTGATAAGCTTAAGTCTTCGACTCGTGGTTATGCAAGCTTTGACTACGAATTGTCAGAGTATCGTCCATCTAAGCTGGTGAAAATGGATATCCTTCTCAATGGAGACAAGGTGGATGCCCTCAGCTTTATCGTTCACAAGGATTTTGCTTACGAACGTGGGAAACTCATCGTTGATAAGCTCAAGAAAATCATTCCTCGTCAACAATTTGAGGTTCCAATCCAAGCGGCTATTGGACACAAGATTGTCGCTCGTACTGATATCAAGGCCCTTCGTAAGAACGTACTTGCTAAGTGTTATGGTGGTGACGTTTCTCGTAAACGCAAACTGCTTGAAAAACAAAAAGCTGGTAAGAAGCGCATGAAAGCTATCGGATCAGTTGAAGTCCCACAAGAAGCCTTCCTCAGCGTCTTGAGTATGGATGAAGAATAAGTTATCAGGAATGCATTTCCTTCTTCACAGGAAATTTATATAAGAATCAATAGTAAAGCAGGCTTTAATGGCCTGCTTTTTTATAAACTATCAAGAAATCGGAGAAAATAATGGTATAGTAGATTGAAACTAGAATAGTACACCTCTACTTTTAAAACATTGTTAGAAATAGATTTGACTGTCCTGATAGATTTGCCCTGTTCTTATTTTTTCATTTCACTATAAAATTTTAAATTTGTGACCATATCTTGACTGTATTTTCCTCTCTTTTTCGAATAAATAAATAGAATAATCAAATCTAGATTAAAAAATGTGCTATAATGAAAGGAGAAGCAATATGACTGTACGTCATCCGGGCATTAGCCCGACCAATGATTTGGTTGCTAAGAAGATTTTTAGCAATCCGGAAATCACTTGTCAATTTATTCGCGATATGCTGGATTTACCAGCAAAAAATGTGATCAATTTGGAGGGAAGTAATATTCATGTCTTGCCTTCCATGCCCTATTCGGCGCAAGATTTCTATACCAGTATAGATGTTTTGGCGGAGTTGGATAATGGTACGCAAGTTATCATCGAAATTCAGGTTCATCATCAGAATTTTTTCATCAATCGTTTATGGGCTTACCTTTGCAGTCAGGTCAATCAAAATCTTGAAAAAATTCGTCAACGAGAAGGTGATACTCATCAGAGTTATAAACACATCTCACCAGTATACGCTATCGCAATTGTGGATAGTAACTACTTCTCAGATGACTTGGCTTTTCATAGTTTTAGCATGCGAGAGGATAGGACAGGTGAGGTTTTAACAATTACAAACAATGGACAGGAAAACCATCTGGTTAAGATGGCATTCTTGGAACTAAAAAAATACAGAGAAACCAGCAAAGACGAGGTTCGCAAGCCATGGTTGGAGTTTTTCGGGAATAAACCCTTTACCCAAGAACCTGAGCGAGCCATCAGCCAAGCAGACCAACTGCTAGATTACAAGAGCTGGTCTGAGGAGGACAGGGAGATGTTTAGTCAACTACGTATGCGAGAAGAACAAGCCTTATTAGCACAGGACTATGCCTTGGAACAAGCTGAAGAAAAAGGGTTGGAGAGAGGTCGTGCAGAGGGGCTTGAACAGGGATTAAAAGTAGGTTTAGTAAATCTAGTCCGCCAAGGTCTTCTGACTTCTGAGGTTGCTAGCCAGCAGTTGGGCATAACCGTCGCTGAGTTTGAGGAGCTATTGAAAAAATACAAATAAGCCCTAAAAAAATACAGAGAAACCAGCAAAGACAAGGTTCGCAAGCCATGGTTGGAGTTTTTTTGGGAATAAACCTTTTACCCAAGAACCCGAGCGAGCCATCAGCCAAGCAGACCAACTGCTAGACTACAAGAGCTGGTCCGAGGAGGATAGGGAAATGTTTAGTCAAGTACGTATGCGAGAAGAACAAGCCTTGTTAGCACAGGAATATGCCTTGGAATAAGCGGAGGAAAAGGGCTTAGAACGTAGTCGTGCAGAAGGTATTGAACAGGGACTAGAACGCGGTCGAGCTGAGGGTATCGAAAAAGGTTTAGAGAGAGGTCTTGAGCGTGGGCGAGCAGAAGGAGTTGAACAAGGACTGGAGCTCGGGAAAGCTGAAGGTAGTTTCGCCATGTTAGCAAATCTAGTCCGCCAAGGTCTTCTGACTTCTGAGGTTGCTAGCCAGCAGTTGGGCATAACCGTCGCTGAGTTTGAGGAGCTATTGAAAAAATACAAATAAGCCCTAAAAAAATACAGAGAAACCAGCAAAGACGAGGGTTGCAAGCCGTGGTTGGAGTTTTTTGTAACTCTCTATCTCCTAGATAGGGTTCGATAAAATACAGTGATTTCGGAGTTAGCTAGTTAGGTCATTTGTAAATCAAGTAAGCCTAAGAGAAGTAGTGATCTTAGAAAAACTGGAGCTGGCTAGCTAATAATCTAATCTATAAGAATCCCTAAGCAAGGGGTTAGAATCTATAAACTGGCCTATGATTTAGTTTTATCCATAAATGATAAAAAAGAGAGTATGGCGTGGCTACTACAGAAGAGCGGCTTTTTAATCATACAATGCTAGGATTTGTTTTTATCAATTAGCTTTTGATGTGCTTAACATCAGGGGGAAACACTTCGAAACAAACCGTAACTAAAATGTTATCAAATTGTAATAAAACCTTGATTTGTATATGTTTCTCAAGACAGAATCGTCAGGAAGCTTGATAGAATAGCTTTGTACAGCCCATCCATATATATATATATGTGGATGGGCTGTCTTTTTCTTGATACTAAGTGAGATAAAGAAGTCAAATGATTATCTTTTTAAAGTAATTTAAGGTATAATAGTTTAGTCATATCAGGTTGAATGATTGAGTAAATTTTTGATTCACAAGGCAAACCTTTGCATTGTGTTACAGTTATGGACTCAGTGATTTCACTTGAAAAAATTTAAACTAAAAAGGGGAACATCTAATATGTTTTATAGTGAGAAGGACGATAGAGAAAAACGCTTGCGGTTTTCGATTCGGAAGGTTAGTTTTGGAGCGGCCTCGGTAGCCGTGGCGGCACTCTATCTCTTTATGGGAAGTGGAGCGGTATCTGCTGAGGAAGCGCAGACCGTACAGTCAAATGAGGAAGTGGCAGCTGATAAGGATTCGGAAACAGAGAAAAAACCAGAGAAACAGCAGCCAACCTACGCTGCTCCTGCTGCAAAGGAACAAGGATCTGCAACCAATACTGAAGCAGGGGATGAAGACTCTGTGAGTGGGGACTCTAGCTCTCCAAAATCTGAAGGTGAAGGTACAAGATCAGAAGAAGCAAGCAGCAAGCCAAAAGTACGTAAAAGACGTGAAGCAGCCCCTGCCCCACCAGCGACTGCAGCCGATGCCGATTCAGCTGCAAATCAGACTTATCAAGCTCCAGGTGAAGGTGCAAATGTAGAGGAGTTAGCAGCGAAGTTAAAAGAATTGCCTGACACAGTAGAGAATGAGACAAAACTTGGTAACATAGACCAAGTTGGTGATACCAAAAATATAAATCAAGGTGAAGTGAAGGAACTTGATGAATTTGGAGGTTGGAAGGCAGTCAATGGCGGAAAATTTGCTGTTGCAAAAAAGACATCTGGAGGGGTCTTTCCTATTGAAACAGTGAATACGGTACATTCGTCTAATGGAGATACTAACCATAATTGGACGTGGGTTAGAGAGTCTGTGTTTGATCGCAGTAATAATTACGCACTCCTTTTATCTAAGGTAAGAACTAAAAAAAATCAAAATGAAGAAACATTTGATAAATCTAAGTATATGTCTACTGGTGAAGGTAATGGGATTTCTAAAGGTTTAAAATCCTTTTCTGGGATAGAAAAAACATTTAAAGTTTATACACCAAAGGTAGGATCCGGAGTAACTATTGAATTTAAAACAGGATATACTGGAGATATTGATGGCAAAAAAGCAAAGTATAAAGTTGAACTGAAAGCCTCAAAAATGGATAATAAAAAGACATTTTATAGTGTTGAGTTTGATCCTTCTCAGGATGTAGCAAATGAAAAAATGAATGTCACAAAGGCAAAAGACGGTGCTGTTAAACCATATTTTACTACTTTACGTTCAGTTATTGAAAAATCTCAATATAATACTGAGCTAGAAAAACAAGTAAATAGACCAAATGGGATTCCTGGAAAATTTAAGAGTAGTCTAATTGATATACCAGCAGGTTATACTGATTATACAGTTACGATTAGTTCAGCTGATAATCAACATCTAGGTATGGGATACCAAATTGATTGGGAACATTATGCTTTGCCAGTTACCGGAGAAGAATTTAAGGTTACTCAGGACACTAGCAAAGTAGCCAAGGATTTATCTCAAAAAGTTTATGATAACTTAATAGCACAAAAAGAAGAAGATACAAAATGGTCTACTACTGAAACCAAGGCTACTTATTACGAAAATTTGAACAAAATTAAGGAGAAGATTAATTCTGGAGTTAGTACTAATGATTATAAAACAGTAGTGAAAGATGCTCTAGAAAAGTGGAAACAGCTGAACGAAGAGAAGCAAATAAAAGACAAAGCTAAGGACACAATAGCAGCTAAGCTTAAAGAAAAAGAAGAAGCGATTGACAACAATGACAAGCTAAGTCCAAGAGAAAAAGCAGCGGCGAAAGAACAAGCCCAAGCGGAAGCGGACAAAGCTAGACAAGCTATTGAAAATGCTCAGACCCAAGATGATGTTGACATGAAGGAAGCTGAGGGAACTAAAGCTATAGGCAATGTGAATCCAATAGGAACAGATAATGCAAAAAATGCCATAGCAGAGGCTGCAGCAAGGAAAATGGCTGAGATAGATGATAATGATAAATTATCAGAAGACGAAAAAACTGCAGCTAAGGAAAAAGTAGAGGCTGCGGTCACAAAAGCAGCCCAAGCTATTAGGGAAGCTAAGGACGCTAAAAATCAAGATGGAGTTAATAATGCTCAAGCAGATGCAGTCTCTAAAGTAACTGCAATCAATCCAGTAGGAAAAGACAAAGCCAAGAAAGCAATAGCAGATAAGCTTACAGAAAAAGAAGAAGCGATTGAAAACAATAGCAACCTAAGTCCTGCAGAAAAAGAGGCGGCTAAGAAAGAAGCCAAAGCGGAAGCGGACAAAGCTAAGCAAGCCATTGAGAATGCTCAAACCCAAGATGATGTTGACATGAAGGAAGCTGAGGGAACTAAAGCTATAGGCAATGTGAATCCAATAGGAACAGATAATGCAAAAAATGCCATAGCAGAGGCTGCAGCAAAGAAAATGGCTGAGATAGATGATAATGATAAATTATCAGAAGACGA
>NZ_VMML01000014.1:0-15262 GCF_013277175.1 Streptococcus sp. 3167
TTGAACTTGAAATTTGGCATAATGAGTATTAAATCAAATAAAATCCAAATATTTTGCGAACTTTTTATATTTTTTTCGTAAACCGCTTTACAAGTTCTTAAAAACATGATATAGTAATAAAGCTTAGAAAATGAGATGATGTTTTCTAGCAAATATAAACCCAAGTAAAAAATGCCTACGGACAGGCAGGGTTGAATGCCGAAGCGTGGTTGAAAAGCCACATTATTGATAGGGTTAAAAGCCTACTTTTATAAGTTGATGTTAGGACGTTTGTCCTAATTCATAAATTTTTAGTGTGGTGAAAGCACACGTCATCTTGTGAAACGATCAATAAAGTACGTAATATTTGCTACTAGAGAGTTAGGAAACATCAGGAACAGACATACTCAACAGAAACAAACATAAAAACGTCAGAAGATTGCAGAGCAGGTGAAATCCTGCTCTTTTTCATGAGTCAACCTTTAGTTCCTTAGTTTTCATAAGGTCCTAAAAATATGGAAAGGAGTATGTCTTGAAGGAATTAGATCAAAACCAAGCCCCAATTTATGAGGCCTTGGTGAAGTTGCGCAAGAAAAGGATTGTTCCCTTTGATGTTCCAGGTCACAAGCGTGGACGGGGAAATCCAGAACTTGTCGAACTGTTAGGAGAAAAATGTGTAGGCATTGATGTCAATTCGATGAAACCCTTGGATAATCTAGGACACCCTATTTCGATTATTCGAGATGCAGAGGAGCTGGCTGCAGATGCTTTTGGAGCTAGCCATGCTTTTCTCATGATTGGTGGAACAACCTCATCGGTGCAGACTATGATTCTGTCAACCTGCAAGGCAGGAGATAAGATTATTCTTCCGAGAAATGTTCACAAATCTGCCATCAATGCGCTGGTTCTATGTGGTGCCATTCCCATCTATATCGAGATGAGTGTAGATCCTAAGATTGGTATCGCTTTAGGTCTTGAAAATGACCGAGTAGCCCAGGCCATAAAGGACCATCCAGATGCCAAGGCCATTTTGATTAACAATCCTACTTACTATGGCATCTGTTCAGACCTAAAGGGTTTGACAGAAATGGCTCATGAAGCTGGCATGATGGTTTTAGTAGATGAAGCCCACGGAGCACATTTGCATTTCACGGATAAACTTCCAATTTCTGCTATGGATGCAGGTGCTGATATGGCGGCAGTTTCCATGCATAAGTCTGGTGGGAGTTTGACCCAAAGTTCGCTTCTTTTAATCGGGGAGCAGATGAATCCTGAATACGTTCGTCAGATTATCAACCTGACCCAGTCAACATCTGCCTCTTACCTGTTGATGGCTAGTTTGGATATTTCGCGTCGCAACTTGGCTCTTCGTGGTAAAGACTCTTTTGAGAAGGTCATTGAGTTATCAGAGTATGCTCGTCGTGAAATCAATGCTATCGGTGGCTACTATGCCTATTCAAAAGAGTTAATAGATGGTGTGTCGGTCTGTGATTTTGATGTAACCAAGCTGTCAGTTTACACTCAGGGTATTGGCTTAACAGGTATCGAGGTTTATGACCTCCTACGAGACGAATACGATATTCAAATTGAGTTTGGTGATATTGGCAATATCTTGGCCTATATTTCGATTGGTGACCGCATCCAAGACATCGAGCGCTTGGTCGGTGCTCTTGCTGATATCAAGAGACTCTACTCACGAGATGGGAAGGACTTGATAGCAGGAGAATATATCCAGCCCGAGTTGGTGTTATCTCCTCAGGAAGCCTTCTATTCAGAGAGAAAAAGTTTGACCTTAGATGAGTCTGTTGGACAGGTCTGTGGAGAATTTGTCATGTGCTATCCTCCAGGGATTCCTATCTTGGCTCCTGGCGAACGCATTACACGAGAAATTGTCGACTATATCCAATTTGCCAAGGAACGTGGTTGCTCCCTCCAAGGGACGGAAGATCCAGAGGTCAATCACATCAACGTCATTAAGAGAAAGGAAATCTAGATGGATTTATGGTTTTCTGAAGTTCATACTCCAGATGTGAAATTGTCCCTGAGAACAGCCAAGCAACTCTACGCTGGTAAAAGTGAATGGCAGGATATCGAAGTCTTGGATACCCCAGCTTTTGGGAAAATACTGATTTTAAATGGGCATGTCTTGTTTTCAGATGCGGATGATTTTGTCTACAATGAAATGACGGTCCACGTTCCCATGGCTGTCCACCCAAATCCCAAGAAAGTCTTGGTTATTGGAGGTGGCGACGGCGGTGTTGCCCAAGTTTTGACACTGTATCCAGAATTGGAACAAATCGATATTGTGGAACCGGATGAGATGCTAGTTGAAGTCTGTCGTGAGTATTTCCCAGATTTTGCTGCAGGGCTAGATGATCCTCGTGTTACCATTTACTACCAAAATGGGCTACGCTTTTTGCGAAACTGTGAAGATGACTACGATATTATCATCAACGATGCGACAGATCCATTTGGTCATACGGAAGGGCTCTTTACCAAGGAATTTTACGGTAATAGTTATCGTGCTCTGAAAGAAGATGGCATCATGATTTACCAGCATGGGAGTCCCTTTTTTGACGAGGATGAGTCAGCTTGCCGAAGCATGCACCGCAAGGTCAATCAAGCCTTTCCAATCAGTCGAGTTTATCAGGCTCATATCCCAACCAGTCCAGCTGGCTATTGGTTGTTTGGATTTGCATCGAAAAAATACCACCCTGTTAAAGATTTTGACAAGGAAGGCTGGAAAAAACGCCAGCTTTTCACAGAATACTACACTGCAAACTTACACGTGGGGGCCTTTATGTTGCCCAAGTATGTTGAGGACATTTTAGAAGAAGAGGAAGGAAAAAAATGAGTCGTTTATTAGTTATTGGATGTGGGGGCGTTGCCCAAGTTGCTATTTCAAAGATTTGTCAAGATAGCGAAACCTTTACAGAGATTATGATTGCTAGCCGTACCAAGTCAAAATGTGATGACTTGAAAGCGAAGCTAGAAGGCAAAACAAGTACAAAGATTGAGACAGCTGCCCTTGACGCTGACAAGGTAGAAGAAGTGATTGCCCTGATTGAAAGCTACAAACCAGAAGCTGTTTTGAACGTAGCTTTACCATATCAAGATTTAACCATTATGGATGCTTGTTTGGCAACAGGTGTTCACTATATCGACACGGCCAACTATGAAGCAGAAGATACAGAAGACCCTGAATGGCGTGCTATTTATGAGAAACGTTGTAAGGAACTTGGTTTTACTGCTTACTTTGACTACTCATGGCAGTGGGCTTATCAGGAGAAATTCAAAGAAGCTGGCTTGACAGCTCTGCTTGGTTCTGGTTTTGACCCAGGTGTGACTAGTGTCTTTTCAGCCTATGCCCTCAAACACTATTTTGATGAAATCCACTATATCGACATTTTAGACTGTAATGGTGGTGACCACGGTTATCCATTTGCGACAAACTTCAACCCAGAAATCAATCTCCGCGAGGTTTCCGCGCCAGGTTCTTACTGGGAAGATGGAAAATGGGTCGAAGTCGAAGCTATGTCTATCAAGCGTGAGTACGATTTCCCTCAGGTTGGACAAAAAGACATGTATCTTCTCCACCATGAAGAAATTGAATCATTGGCTAAGAACATTCCAGGCGTTAAACGGATTCGCTTCTTTATGACCTTTGGTCAATCTTACTTGACGCACATGAAATGTCTTGAAAATGTTGGACTCCTTCGTACGGATGCCATTAACTTTAATGGCCAAGACATCGTTCCGATTCAATTCTTGAAAGCCTTGCTTCCTGATCCTGCTAGCCTTGGACCGCGCACGGTTGGTAAAACCAATATCGGTTGTATCTTTACAGGTGTCAAAGATGGCGTTGAAAAGACTATCTACATCTACAATGTTTGCGACCATCAGGAATGTTACGCAGAAGTTGGTTCACAAGCTATTTCTTACACGACAGGCGTTCCAGCCATGATTGGGACAAAATTGGTTATGAACGGTACTTGGAAACAAGCTGGAGTTTACAACCTTGAAGAATTGGATCCAGATCCATTCATGGAAGCTTTGAATGAGTATGGTTTGCCTTGGGTTGTGGTTGAAAATCCACAAATGGTGGACTAATGAAGCTAGAACAAGTACCAACACCAGCCTATGTTATTGACTTGGCCAAGTTAGAAGCCAATTGCCGCATTCTACAATATATACAAGAAGAGACCGGCTGCAAGGTCTTGCTTGCCCAGAAGGCATATTCCCTCTACAAAACCTATCCCTTGATTAGCCAGTATCTATCTGGTACAACTGCCAGTGGTCTTCATGAAGCCAAATTGGCAAGGGAAGAATTTCCTGGTGAAGTCCATGTCTTTGCGCCAGCTTTCAAGGATACAGACTTGGAGGAATTGCTGGAGATAACGGACCATATCGTTTTTAACTCTGAGAGACAGTTGCGTAAACATGGGGCCCGTTGTCGGGATGCTGGTGTAAGTGTGGGTTTGCGACTTAACCCTCAGTGTTCAACTCAAGGTGATCACGCGCTCTATGACCCTTGTGCACCAGGTTCTCGTTTTGGAGTTACTCTAGACAAGATTCCTAGTGACTTGCTGGAATTGGTAGACGGTCTTCATTTTCATACCCTTTGCGAGCAGGGTGCAGATGATTTACAAACAACTTTGAAAGCAGTAGAAGCGCAGTTTGGTTCTTATTTACATGAAGTAAAATGGCTCAACATGGGTGGTGGTCATCACATCACAAGAGAAGGTTACGATGTGAATTTACTGATTTCAGAGATCAAACGTATCCGAGAAACTTACAATCTTGAAGTTTATATCGAGCCGGGTGAAGCCATTGCGCTCAATGCAGGTTATCTAGCAACTGAGGTATTAGATATTGTCGAAAACGGTATGGAAATCTTGGTTTTAGACGCCTCTGCGACCTGCCATATGCCTGACGTACTTGAGATGCCCTATCGTCCACCTTTGAGAAATGGCTTTGAGGCACAGGAAAAAGCCCATACCTACAGACTTTCTTCTAATACCTGTCTGACGGGCGATGTAATTGGTGATTATAGTTTTGAAAATCCAGTCCAAATCGGAGACAGACTTTATTTCGAAGACATGGCCATTTACTCATTTGTCAAAAATAATACCTTTAATGGTATTGGATTACCAAGTCTCTATCTCATGGACGAAAAGGAAGACTGCAGCTTAGTCAAAGCCTTCGGCTATCAAGATTTTAAAGGGAGATTATCATGATGGGCAGTCCAAAAAAATTAGGCTATCGTATGCCAGCAGAGTATGAAACCCACCATGGTACTCTCATGATATGGCCGACTCGACCAGGATCATGGCCTTTTCAAGGAAAAGCTGCTAAAGCAGCATTTAGCCAGATTATCAAAACTATTGCTCAAGGGGAAAGAGTCTATCTTTTGGTGGGCCAAGACCACTTAGCTGAAGCCCAAGACTACCTTGGAGATAGCGTTGTTTATTTAGACATTCCTACCAATGATGCCTGGGCGCGTGATACAGGTCCGACTATTCTTGTCAATGATGAAGGCCAGAAATTAGCCGTGGATTGGTCTTTCAATGCTTGGGGTGGTGCTGTTGATGGTCTCTACCAAGACTATGAAGATGATGACCAAGTAGCCCGTCGTTTTGCTGAAACCTTGGAAATGCCTGTCTATGATGCTAAACCTTTTGTACTGGAAGGAGGCGCAATCCATAGCGATGGTCAAGGAACTATTCTCGTAACTGAAAGTTGCTTGCTTAGTCCTGGTCGCAATCCTAACTTGACTAAAGAGGAGATTGAAAACACATTATTAGAAAGTCTTGGTGCTGAAAAAGTTATTTGGCTTCCTTATGGTATTTATCAGGATGAAACCAATGAACACGTCGATAATGTTGCTGCCTTTGTTGGTCCTGCTGAGCTTGTTTTGGCTTGGACAGATGACGAAAATGATCCCCAGTATGCCATGTCAAAAGCAGATCTCGAATTCTTAGAGCAAGAAACAGATGCAAAAGGTCGTCACTTCACTATTCATAAACTTCCAATTCCAGCTCTTCATCAAGTTGTAACCGAAGAGGATTTGCCAGGCTACATCTATGAAGAAGGAGAAGAAGAGCGATACGCAGGTGAACGACTAGCAGCTTCCTACGTAAACTTTTATATTGCCAACAAGGCTGTCCTAGTTCCTCAGTTTCAAGATAAAAACGACCAAGTAGCCTTAGATATTCTCAGTGAGTGTTTCCCAGACCGTAAAGTTGTCGGAATTCCAGCCAGAGATATTCTCTTAGGTGGTGGCAATATCCACTGTATCACCCAACAAATCCCAGAATAGGAGAAAAAGATGAGAAATGTAAGAGTTGCAGCCATTCAGATGCAATGCGCCAAGGATGTGGCAACAAATATTCAAACAGCGGAGCGCTTAGTACGTCAGGCTACAGAACAAGGCGCTCAAATCATTCTCTTACCAGAGTTGTTTGAACGTCCCTATTTCTGTCAGGAACGTCAGTATGACTACTACCAGCATGCCCAGTCGGTGACAGACAATACAGCTATTCAGCATTTTAAAACCATTGCCAAGGAGCTAAAGGTCGTTTTACCAATCAGTTTCTATGAAAAAGATGGTAATGTCTTGTATAACTCTATTGCCGTCATTGATGCAGATGGTGAGGTGCTGGGTGTTTATCGAAAGACCCACATACCAGATGACCATTATTATCAAGAAAAATTTTATTTCACACCTGGCAACACAGGTTTCAAGGTCTGGGATACTCTCTATGCCAAGATCGGGATCGGTATCTGTTGGGATCAATGGTTCCCTGAAACAGCCCGCTGTCTTGCGTTAAATGGTGCTGAATTGCTCTTTTATCCTACAGCCATTGGTTCAGAGCCAATTTTAGATACGGATAGTTTTGGTCATTGGCAACGTACCATGCAAGGACACGCAGCAGCAAATATTGTTCCAGTCATCTCAGCCAATCGTTATGGATTGGAAGAGGTCACGCCTAGTGAGGAAAATGGCGGACAGAGTTCCAGTCTTGACTTCTACGGTTCCTCCTTTATGACGGATGAAACAGGAGCTATTCTAGAACGAGCTGAAAGACAAGAAGAAGCTGTTCTGTTAGCTACTTATGACCTAGACAAGGGAGCAAGTGAACGCCTAAACTGGGGCTTGTTTCGAGATAGAAGACCAGAAATGTATCAACGAATTACGGACTAGTAGGGGAGAAATGAGAGGTTCATTCTGCTAGACTAACTTCTTATTAGCAACTATAAGATACTATGGTATTCTAGTAAATCGATTTTTATGATTCACTATTCTTTTATCTTGATTAGTCCGTATTTTATACTAGACTTCCTGCAAAACTAGAATCCTAGTTCATGATTGATAATACCAACAATCAAATTCATTCGTAATCCGAAGCGTTTACGATGATTTCGATAGGTTGTTGAAAACATTTTAAACGTTTTTACTTTGGCAAAGATGTTCTCAACCTTGCTTCTCTCCTTAGATAGCGCATGGTTACAGGCTTTCTCTTCAGCTGTTAGTGGCTTGAGTTTGCTGGATTTACGTGGAATTTGTGCTTGAGGATATATCTTCATGAGCCCTTGATAAGCACTGTCAGCCAAGATTTTACCAGCTTGTCCGATATTTCTGCGACTCATTTTGAACAACTTCATATCATGACAATAGTTCACAGTGATCTCCAAAGAAATAATTCTCCCTTGACTTGTGACAATCGCTTGAGCCTTCATAGCGTGGCATTTCTTTTTACCAGAATAATTCGCTAATTGTTTTTTAAGGCGATGGATTTTTACTTCCGTCGCATCAATCATTACCGTGTCCTCAGAACTGAGAGGAGGTCTTGAAATCGTAAAACCACTTTGAACAAGAGTTACTTCAACCCATTGACTCCGATGGGTTAAGTTGCTTTCGTGGATACCAAAATCAGCCGCAATTTGTTCATAAGTTCGATATTCTCGCACATATTGAAGTCGCCATAAGAAGGTATTCTAGGCTTAGTTTAGGTTTTCGTCCCCCTTTTGCGTGTTTACCTTGATAAGCTGTTTTCAATACAGCTAACATCTCTTCAAAAGTCGTGCGCTGAACAGCAACAAGGAGCTTAAATCGTGTATCAGTTAGTTGTTTACTTGCTTCATAATTTTATTGTATCATATTTTTGTTTCACAGGAAGTCTATTATATTTAAGGATATTTGAAAGCTGTATTTTAGAAAAACAATTATGGAGTTTTGATATTTTCTTAGTTTCAAACAAGCATGTTATAATAAAGCTATGGCATATAGTACAGATTTTAAACATCGAGAATTAGATTACATCAAAGAGGGGCACAGCCATGTCGAGGCAGCCAAGGTTTTTGATGTTGGCGTCAGAACTCTCTTCATGTGGGAAAAGAAAGACGTGAACAAGGACACTCATACTAAGCTAAAATAAAAAAGCATTATATAGTAGTAATATGAAATCAACTAAAGAAGAAATCCAAGATATCAAAACACTTTTAAAAGACTCTAGTACAGCTAAATATCATAAACGCCTTCAAATCGTTCTATTTCGTCTGATGGGTAAATCTTATAAAGAGATTATAGAGCTTTTAGGCTGTAATCAAACAACGATTTGGCCAACTGTAAAAAAATATGAGGAGTTCGGACTCGACTCTCTCCTTCAAGAAACACGTGGTGGTCGTAACCATGCATATATGACAATTGAGGAAGAGAAAGCCTTTCTTGCCCGTCATTTGAAGGCTGCAGAGGCAGGAGAATTTGTTACAATTGATGCCTTATTTCAGGCTTATAAAAAGGAGTTAGGTTCTTCCTACACACGTGATGCCTTTTATCAACTCTTGAAGCGCCATGGTTGGCGAAATATTAGGCCACGTCCAGAACATCCCAAGAAAGCAGACGTTCAAACCATTGTCGCGTCTAAAAATAAAATCTCAATTCAAGAAGACAAGAAAGCGCTTTAAAACCAGTAGGCATTTTCGTAAGGTTCGCTTGATGTACCAAGATGAGGCTGGTTTCGGTAGAATCAGTAAACTGGGATCTTGTTGGGCTCCAATGGGGAGTAGGTCCACATGTCCATAGTCACTATATACGAGAATTTCGCTATTGTTATGGAGCTGTTGATGCCCATATTGGAAGATATCATGAATCAACTTCAAGATGTTATACAAGGACTGGAGAAGGAGGTGATAAAGTCCATCGTTAATCGGAGATGGACTAGAATGCTTTTTGAAAGCAGATGAGTATTAGATTATGAAGCAGAGCTGGAAGACGCTGAGATTTTAGGAAAGTTTTGGAATAAGGAAGGTTACTATATTATAGTTTATAACAATGCTAAAAAAGCCCCTGAACTGTTCAAGGTAGAGTTCTCTGAGTGGAAGCGTATGCATATAGGGGAGACATATTAGACAGCGTTAGGGGGATACACTTACTTTTAAGTATCAAAAAAATGAGCACTTCCGTAATTGGAAATGCTTGTTTTTTGATATGTTTAGACTCTTATACTCAATGAAAATCAAAGAGCAAACTAGGAAACTAGGAAACTAGCCGCAGGTTGTTCAAAGCACTGCTTTGAGGTTGTAGATAAGACTGACGAAGTCAGTTACATATATCTACGGCAAGTCGACGTTGACGTGGTTTGAAGAGATTTTCGAAGAGTATTAGTCTTTATTTTCGTATGGCAAGATCAAGTTCAAGATGATTCCTGTCATGGCTGAAAGAGCAGTACCTGAAAGTGTAACTGGACCAAGTTTAAGGACAGCTCCTCCAAGTCCAAGAACCAACATAGCACTTGCGATGATGAGGTTTCGCATTTGAGCGAAATCAACACGTTCTTTAATCAAGACTTTCAAACCATTGCTGGCGATAACCCCATAGAGAAGGATTGACATACCACCAAGTACAGCGTTTGGAATAGTTGAAATCAAGGCAGTGAATTTACCAAGGAAGCTGAGGGCAATCGCGATGAAGGCAGCGTTACGGATAACTGAGACAGAAGCGATACGAGTCATACCGATAACCCCTGTATTTTCTCCGTAAGTTGTATTGGCTGGTCCACCAAGGAAGGCAGAAACAGAAGTTGCGATACCGTCACCAAGAAGAGTACGGTGGAGACCTGGTTCTTTTAAGAATTGACGGTCACAGATTTGACCCAAAACAGTATGGTCTCCGATATGTTCAGAAATTGTTACGATAGCGATTGGCAAGATAGCGATGGCTTCTGGACCAAAGTAAAGATTGTATTCTTTAAAGGCACCACCTGTGTTAAATGGCAAGTAGAAACCAGGAATTTCAAACCAGTTAGCTTTAAGAACTGGTGTAAAGTCAACCAAGCCAAGAGTTAGTGCGAAGAGGTAACCACCGATAATGGCAAAGAGAAATGGAATGATTCGTAGGAATCCTTTTCCCTTTGTATTGATAAAGGCAGCAATCAAGAAAGTAACAACTGCTACAAGAGCATTTTTCCAATTCCCATCAGCTACAAGACCAGCGTTGGTAACAGCTGAACCTGCAAGTCCAAGACCGATAACGATGATCATAGGTCCGATGATGATTGGTGGCAAGAGTTTATCAATCCATTTTGTTCCTACAAATCGGATGCTGGTAGCAACAAGGACATAGACCAAACCAGTCAAGATAACCCCTGTTTGAGCAGCAGATACATCCCCACCCATTTCTTTCATAGCCAGTGACATAGCTGTGATAAAAGCAAATGAAGAACCTAGATAAACTGGAACTTTAAAACCAGTTGAAATCATGTAGATGAGTGTTCCAACACCTGAAGCAAAAAGGGCAACAGATACAGGCATTCCCAAAATCAAGGGTACCAAGATGGTCGCACCAAACATGGCGAAAACGTGTTGGAAGCTAAGGAGAATTCCTTTTCCAGCCGAAGGACGTTGGTCAACGTCTAGTAACAAATCAACAGTTGATTCTTGTTTCATATAAACCTCACTTTTGGGCATCAAAAAAGAGCCCATTATTTTACAGCAATAGGCCCTCAGAGTAAGACTTCTCTAAAATCTAAACTTTAAAGAGTTTCAAGTATTTCTGTGTCTTCGTCACCTCACGGGATGACATTAAAAACCTTTGCTTAGGATAGTATAGCAGAAAAAAATGATTTTGTAAATCATTTTTTCCCGAGCCTAAAAATAAAAGAGCGAGGTTGATTTTGTAAATATTTTTTTACTAAAAAGATTAAAGTGGGCGTTTATTTGGCATACCAGCCTTACGTGGATATTTATTTGGCGTTTCTTTTTTCTTTTCTACAACTGTCATATAACGCGGATCTCCATTTGGTAGGGCGTAGCTGAGATTGTCTTCGACTTTACTGAAGAGGAGGTTGAGGGCATTCTTAGCTTCTAATAATTCCTCAGGGGCATTGCTGGCCTTGAGTGCCAATAGTTTTCCGCCAACTTTAAGGTAAGGAATTGCCAATTCAGATAAAACCTGCATGCGGGCAACCGCACGAGCTGTTACAAAATCATATTGAGCACGGAAGTTCTTGTCTTGGGCAAAATCTTCGGCACGTCCGTGGTAGAAATGAACTCCGTTCAAATCCAATTCTTGAGCCAAAAGTTGCAGGAAGTTGATACGTTTATTGAGCGAATCAATGATGGTCACATCTAACTGAGGATAGAGGATTTTCATCGGCAGACTAGGAAATCCTGCCCCAGCTCCAATATCAAGCAATTTGATAGTTTCATTGGGAATCAAGCCTTGAAGAATGGGTGCAATCGAATCGTAAAAATGTTTGAGATAAACTTCTTCCTTGTCCGTAATAGCTGTTAAATTAATCTTTTCATTCCACTCAACCAAGAGTTCAAAATAACGATCAAATTGTTTTTTTTGCTGGTCCGAAAGTGGAAGATTTTGCTCGGCAAGCAAGTTGTAAAATGTTTCTGGTTTCATAGTTATTTCCTTCTTTAGTATCATCTTATTTTACCACAATCATTAAAAATTTGATATACTGGTACTAATCTAAAAGCAGAAAGGACTTATATCATGACTTGGATTATTCTTGGAGTTTTAGCTCTTATTGTTATTTTTGTGATTGTTAGCTATAACGGTTTGGTTAAAAATCGTATGCAAACAAAGGAGGCTTGGAGCCAGATTGATGTTCAGTTGAAACGTCGAAATGACCTCTTGCCAAACTTGATTGAAACTGTAAAAGGTTATGCTAAATATGAAGGTTCTACCCTTGAAAAGGTAGCAGAACTACGTAACCAAGTGGCAGCAGCGACTTCACCAGCAGAAGCTATGAAAGCTAGTGATGCCCTCACTCGTCAGGTTTCAGGTATTTTTGCAGTTGCAGAAAGCTATCCAGATTTGAAAGCTAGTGCCAACTTTGTTAAATTGCAAGAGGAGTTGACAAACACAGAAAATAAAATTTCTTACTCTCGTCAACTTTATAACAGTGTTGTCAGCAACTACAATGTAAAATTAGAAACTTTCCCAAGCAATATTATCGCTGGAATGTTTGGATTTAAAGAAGCAGATTTCCTTCAAACACCAGAAGAGGAAAAGGTAGTTCCTAAAGTTGATTTTAGCGGTTTAGGTGACTAAGATGTTGTTTGATCAAATTGCAAGCAATAAACGAAAAACGTGGATTTTGTTGCTGGTATTTTTCCTACTCTTAGCTCTTGTTGGTTATGCGGTTGGTTACCTCTTTATGCGGTCTGGGATTGGTGGTTTGGTTATCGCACTGATTATCGGCTTTATCTATGCCTTGTCCATGATTTTTCAATCAACAGAGATTGTCATGTCCATGAACGGGGCGCGTGAGATTGATGAACAAACGGCACCAGATTTCTACCACGTAGTGGAAGATATGGCTATGGTCGCTCAGATTCCTATGCCCCGTGTTTTCATCATTGATGATCCAGCCTTAAATGCCTTTGCGACAGGTTCTAACCCTCAAAATGCGGCGGTTGCTGCGACTTCAGGTCTACTAGCTATCATGAATCGTGAAGAACTAGAAGCTGTTATGGGACATGAAGTCAGTCATATTCGTAATTATGATATCCGTATTTCGACTATTGCAGTTGCCCTTGCTAGTGCTATCACCATGCTTTCTGGTATGGCAGGTCGTATGATGTGGTGGGGTGGAGCAGGTCGCAGACGAAGTGATGATGACCGAGATGGAAATGGTCTTGAAATCATTATGCTAGTGGTTTCCCTACTAGCTATTGTACTGGCACCTCTCGCTGCAACCTTGGTTCAGCTCGCTATTTCTCGTCAGAGGGAATTTCTGGCAGATGCATCTAGTGTCGAGCTGACTCGCAATCCCCAGGGAATGATTAATGCCCTAGATAAGTTGGACAATAGCAAACCTATGAGTCGCCACGTCGATGATGCTAGCAGTGCACTTTATATCAATGATCCTAAGAAAGGGGGAGGGTTCAAAAAACTCTTTTATACCCACCCACCTATCTCAGAACGGATTGAACGTTTAAAACATATGTAAAATGAAGGCTGGAAAAAGTCTTTAAAATCTGAAAAACGCATAATATCAGGTGTGAAAACTTGATATTATGCGTTTTATTATGGGAAGATTTACTTCTTTTTCTCCTAAAATTGTGTTTTTGCCCCACATATTTGCGATGTTGAAAATTTATAAATCTTGAAAATTAACTACCTCCAAACCGTGTTCTGTTAAGCGATAGATGATTGAACAGATCTCTTTTAAGAAACAACGGTCATGCGAAACAGTGATGAGACCACCAGGATAAGTGGCAAAGAGTTTTCTAATTTCGGGTTGAGAAGTTGGAGAAAAGTTTCGTGTGGGTTCATCTAGCAGGAGAAAGTTTGGTTTGCGCAAGACTAAATCCAAAAGCAGGAGTTTTCCTTGTTGTCCGCCAGATAAGAAGCGAATTTGATGCTGCATTTCTGGATAACTGAAATTGAGACTGGCTAAGTGAGATTGGATTTTTTGTAGTTCCTCTTTTTCCCCAGTTTTACTTAGATAGGCTATTGGTGATAAATCCAATTGCAGTTTTTGCTGGTAATCTTGTGGCATATAACCAAGCGAAATCTCTCTTTTAGCATTAAAAAGTTGCTGTAACTTGGCTAATAGGGTCGATTTTCCAATACCATTTGGCCCTATAATACCGATTTTTTCTTGGCCACGGACAGTTAATTGTAGTTCTTGCACCAAAATTCGCTCGCCAATGGATAAATTTTCTTTTTCCAGTTGGATTAAGACTTTAGAAGTAGGTAATGGCTGTATATCTGAGAAGAAAAGTCTGATTTCTTCCTCTTCAAGTGGCTTTTGGGTCATGGCCTGAGCTGCTCTTTCGTAGCGTTTTTCTTGTGAGAGGACAGTTTTCATCTTTTTAGCCAATAGGCGACCGGCAGTACTGTCTTTGGTAGCTCGAAGAGCAGTTTCTACATTTTGTTTAACTCGTTGATGTTTTTCCATGGTTTTATCGTAGGCTCTTTGGTCGTTGGCTGCTTGCTGGGTTTGTCTGGCAAAATTAGCCTTTCTCTGCTCACTATAACTATCATAGTCTAAATGCTCTACTAGTGTTTCTGCTTCTTTACGGTGCTTGACCAGTCGCAAGTGAACAATAGTGTCTGCCGTTTCAGAAAGAAAGTCCTCATCATGGGAAATGAAAATAACGGTTTGCCGAATCTTGCGCATTTGACCTTTTAGCCAATCAACCGTCTCAAGATCCAAGTCATTTGAAGGTTCATCTAAAAATAGAATCTCAAAAGGTTTGGCTAACTCATGGATGAGCTGAATTTTCAAAGCTTCACCCCCTGATAGACTACCAATCTCTTGGTCGCTTGCGAAACGATTGCTATCAAAATGCAATTCCTCAGCTAAACGATAGAGGACACTGTAATCTAAATCAATAGTATCTAAAAAGAAGTAGTCGTGTAGAGTTCTATTTTTCAGGTCCTCAGGAAGTTTTTGAGGAATGTAGGCTATTGATTGATAATCAGATTGAATGTCTCCCCCGATAGTGAAATCAGGCAAAGTTTCCCCCATTAAAATTTTAAGTAAGGTGGATTTGCCATTTCCTTCTTCACCAATAATAGCGACCTTTTCCCTGTCTTGGATGGTCATGCTGAGGTCAGAGACAAGGTCTCGTAAATCTTTGTTTTGTGTGATGGTCAGGTGATTGATTTTTATCATATGATTGCCCTTTCTAGAATGTTGATACTACATAACAAAAAGCTCTACTTTACCTAGTAGAGCCCAAAGTCTATGTCAAAAAAACTCTATTAATACTCTTCGAAAATCTCTTCAAACCACGTCAGCGTCGCCTTACCGTA
>NZ_VMML01000014.1:15296-26857 GCF_013277175.1 Streptococcus sp. 3167
TTTGATTTTCATTGAGTATAAAATGCCAGAAAAAGAGCATAAAAGAGTACACAAAAAGAGACAAAAACAAGATCTACTAAATAAAGGTTTTTTATTTGATAGGCTTAGTTGTTCATGTCTCCCTTACCTCCGAGTATTGGTATCTTTATACTATACTTTTAAGGAAATTTTGTCAACAGAAAACTGGAAATTCCAAGCTCTAAAATACGAGTGATAAGCATTAGTACCGAGTTCTTTGTCTTCCATAGGGGCATCCTCCTTGCTCTGATGTAGTATAGCACTAAAAAACAAAATATCATAGTGGACATATTAAAAACTTGAATGTTAATTACAAAGTTTGGTGGGTTGATTTGTAGGCTTTTCATGGTATAATCAAGAGAGTAAATCTTTATGGAGGAAGTATGAAATTAAATATTCAAGAGATACGCAAGCAGTCTGAAGGCTTGCATTTTGAACAAACGTTAGACCTAGTCGCAGACCTGCGTGCACGTAATCAAGAAATTTTAGATGTAAAAAATATCCTTGCAGTTGGGAAAGTACAGTACGAAAACCGTATGTATTTCTTAGATTATCAACTATCTTATACCATTGTTCTTGCTTCAAGTCGTAGTATGGAGCCAGTTGAGTTAGTTGAATCTTATCCAGTAACGGAAGTTTTCATGGAAGGTGCAACTAACCAACTAGATCAGGAAGTTTTAGACGATGACTTGGTCCTGCCTATCGAAAATGGAGAACTTGACCTTGCTGAGAGCGTGTCAGACAATATCCTACTAAACATTCCTATCAAGGTCTTGACGGCTGAAGAAGAAGCTGGCCAAGGATTTGTTTCAGGAAATGACTGGCAAATCATGACAGAAGAAGAATACCAAGCTCAACAAGCAGTTAAGAAAGAAGAAAACAGTCCTTTTGCTGGTTTACAAGGACTATTTGATGGAGACGAATAATGGTTTTGTCAAAAAAACGAGCACGAAAGGTGCTAGAAGAAATCATTGCTCTTTTTCCAGATGCCAAGCCCAGTCTTGATTTCACTAATCATTTTGAACTCTTGGTTGCGGTCATGTTGTCAGCCCAGACGACGGATGCAGCGGTAAATAAGGCTACGCCAGGCCTCTTTGCTGCCTTTCCAACGCCACAAGCCATGTCTGTTGCAACAGAGAGTGAGATTGCTTCACACATTTCTCGACTGGGACTGTATCGAAATAAGGCTAAATTCCTTAAAAAATGTGCCCAACAGTTACTAGACGATTTTGATGGTCAAGTCCCTCAAACACGTGAGGAATTGGAGAGTTTGGCAGGTGTTGGTCGCAAGACAGCCAATGTTGTTATGAGTGTAGGATTTGGGATTCCAGCCTTTGCAGTGGATACTCATGTGGAGCGTATTTGCAAACACCACGATATCGTCAAAAAATCAGCGACACCACTTGAGGTGGAAAAGCGGGTCATGGATATCTTGCCGCCTGAGCAGTGGTTAGCAGCTCATCAGGCCATGATTTATTTTGGAAGAGCCATTTGTCATCCTAAAAATCCAGAGTGTGACCAGTACCCACAGTTATATGATTTTAGCAATTTGTAAGATGGAAAATCGAAAGTTTTTGCTTGATTTTAAGCTTACTTTGTGCTATAGTAATTGATAACTAAATATTCCTTTAAACTTGTCCCGTGAGGCAGGCAAGGAGCGCGATAAAGTAGAAGGGTGAAGTCTATACTGTGTGCAGTAGGGCTTGCTTAGCTATACATTTCAAGTCTCCTTGTTTAAGGAGACTTTTCTTTTTGGAGGTTTGTCATGAAGACAAAAGAAGTTGTAGACGAATTGACCGTCAAACGAGCGATTACGCGTATTACTTATGAGATTATTGAACGCAACAAAGATTTGAATAAAATCGTCTTGGCTGGTATTAAAACTCGCGGTGTCTTTATCGCCCATCGTATCCAAGAACGTTTGGAGCAACTAGAAAACCTTTCAGTTCCGGTTGTGGAATTGGATACTAAACCCTTCCGTGATGATGTTAAAAGTGGAGAAGATACTTCTTTGGTTTCTGTCGATGTGACAGACCGCGAAGTTATCTTGGTGGACGATGTGCTTTATACAGGTCGTACCATCCGTGCTGCTATTGATAATATTGTAGGTCATGGTCGTCCTGCGCGCGTAAGTTTAGCAGTTCTAGTCGATCGTGGACATAGAGAATTGCCAATCCGTCCAGATTACGTTGGGAAGAATATCCCAACCAGTCGTTCTGAAGAAATCATCGTAGAGATGGCAGAACTTGATGGTCAAGACAGAGTTCTGATTACTGAAGAAGCTTAGAAAGCTAAAGGAGTGGCCATGTCAGAAAATCAACAAGCATTGAACCATGTGGTGTCCATGGAAGACCTCACTGTCGATCAAGTGATGAAATTGATCAAACGAGGGATTGAGTTTAAAAACGGAGCTCAGCTTCCTTATGAAAACCACCCGATTGTTTCCAATCTTTTCTTTGAGGATTCTACACGGACGCATAAGTCCTTTGAAGTGGCAGAGATTAAACTGGGGCTGGAACGACTTGACTTTGATGTGAAGACTAGTTCAGTCAATAAGGGTGAGACACTTTATGATACCATTTTGACTCTGTCTGCTTTAGGAGTGGATGTCTGTGTGATTCGCCACCCTGAGGTTGACTACTACAGAGAGTTAATTGCTAGTCCCACGATTACGACTTCCATCATCAATGGTGGAGATGGTTCGGGACAACATCCTAGCCAGAGCTTGCTTGATTTGATGACTATTTATGAGGAATTTGGCCACTTTGAGGGTCTCAAGGTTGCGATTGCAGGTGACTTGGACCATTCACGCGTTGCCAAATCCAATATGCAGATTTTGAAACGCTTGGGAGCTGAACTTTATTTTGCTGGACCTGAGGAATGGAGAAGTCAAGAGTTTGCAGACTATGGACAGTTTGTAACCATTGATGAAATCATTGATCAGGTGGATGTCATGATGTTTCTCCGTGTGCAACATGAACGCCATGATAGCGGAGCAGTCTTTTCAAAAGAAGACTACCATGCCCAACATGGCTTGACTCAAGAACGTTATGACCGTTTGAAAGAAACAGCAATCCTCATGCACCCAGCTCCAGTCAACCGTGATGTAGAAATCGCAGACCACTTGGTTGAAGCACCAAAATCACGGATTGTCCAACAAATGACCAATGGTGTCTTTGTTCGAATGGCAATCTTAGAATCCGTACTGGCGAGTAGAAACGCCAACTAAAACACAAGACGTTAAAAGACGCCAGTGAGCGTCCACGAGAGGTGAAAATATGACAAAAAGACTTCTAGTATTAGAAGATGGTACAGTTTTTGAAGGCAAGGCCTTCGGAGCAGATATTGATGTAACTGGTGAAATTGTCTTTAATACAGGCATGACCGGCTACCAAGAATCCATTACAGACCAGTCTTATAATGGACAAATCTTGACCTTTACTTATCCTTTGGTGGGAAATTATGGAATTAATCGTGATGATTACGAATCCATTATTCCAACTTGTAAGGGAGTTGTTGTTTTCGAAGAAGCACGTAGAGCTAGTAACTGGCGCAACCAAATGACCTTGGATGAATTTTTGAAAGCCAAGAAAATTCCGGGTATTTCAGGGATTGATACACGTGCTCTTACCAAGATTATCCGTAAGCATGGTACGATGCGTGCAACCTTGACCCATGTTGGGGACAGTATGGACCATGTGACGGACCAGCTCCAAGCAACAGTCTTGCCGACAGACAATATCAAGCAGGTTTCTACTAAAACTTCGTATCCAGCTCCAGGAGTTGGTTTGAGCGTAGTGCTAGTGGACTTTGGTCTCAAGCACTCAATCTTACGTGAACTCTCTAAGCGCAACTGTAACGTGACAGTCGTTCCTTATTCAACAACGGCTGAAGAAATTCTCCATCTCAACCCTGACGGAGTTATGTTGTCAAATGGACCGGGAAATCCAGAAGATGTTCCCCAAGCACTGGATATGATTCGTGGTGTACAAGGAAAAATTCCAATTTTTGGTATTTGTATGGGGCATCAACTCTTTGCAATGGCAAACGGGGCTAAGACTTACAAGATGAAATTTGGACACCGTGGATTCAACCATGCGGTACGCGAAATTGCTACAGGACGTGTGGATTTTACAAGTCAAAACCATGGTTATGCAGTTAGCCGTGAGGATTTGCCAGAGCATTTGATTATCACCCATGAAGAAATCAATGACAAGTCAGTTGAAGGTGTGCGTCACAGATACCAACCTGCTTTCTCTGTTCAATACCATCCAGATGCAGCCCCTGGTCCACACGACGCTAGCTACCTATTTGACGAGTTTATCGAGATGATGGAAGCTTTTAAACAATCAAACTAAGAATGAGTAAAAGCTCGTCGGAGAATTTATGTAACTGAACACGGACGGAAAGCTCGGAATTTAGAGAAACCAACTTGGATTGTCAATCCTTCCTTGGTTTCCTAAAATTCAATCGCTTTCTATTCGTCCTTTGTATCTTATTTAATGGAAATCTGAGAGTTGCCGAATAGAAAGGCAGGTCGTTTCTTTTAGTCGCTATCAGGCGAACTAAAAACTCCCTGCACTAGATTTTTTACCGAAAAATATCGTTTCGCTAAAAAATCGTCGGAGAATTTATTTAATGTCGCTCAGTGAGGCGACGAATAGAAAGGAGAAGGGTGGTCCGTATTTGCTGAACTGAATACGGGCTACGGACGGTGCTAAAAAGATAGTTATTCCTAGAACTGACAGTTCTTCGTCATAACTCCTATTTTAGCTTTGTCCGCTTGACGCCCTTAATATCTTATATATGCCTAAACGTACTGATATTCAAAAAATTATGGTGATTGGTTCTGGTCCGATTATTATTGGTCAGGCTGCTGAGTTTGACTACGCTGGGACCCAGGCTTGCTTGTCTTTGAAAGAGGAAGGTTATGAGGTGGTTTTGGTTAATTCAAACCCTGCAACCATCATGACGGACAAGGAGATTGCGGACAAGGTTTATATTGAACCGATTACACTTGAGTTTGTGACACGTATTCTTCGTAAGGAGCGTCCAGATGCCTTGCTACCAACACTCGGTGGTCAAACAGGGCTTAATATGGCCATGGAATTGTCTAAAAATGGTATCCTAGATGAGCTTGGTGTTGAACTTCTGGGTACTAAACTATCTGCCATTGATCAAGCGGAGGACCGTGACCTCTTTAAACAATTGATGGAAGAGCTCAACCAACCAATTCCAGAATCTGAAATTGTCAACACAGTCGAAGAAGCTGTTGCCTTTGCAGCGACAATTGGTTACCCAGTTATCGTTCGTCCAGCCTTTACCCTTGGTGGTACTGGTGGTGGTATGTGTGCCAACGAGGAAGAATTGCGTGAAATCGCTGAAAATGGTTTGAAATTATCACCTGTGACCCAATGTTTGATTGAGCGTTCGATTGCAGGTTTCAAGGAAATCGAATACGAAGTGATGCGTGACTCAGCTGACAATGCTTTGGTTGTTTGTAACATGGAAAACTTTGACCCAGTCGGAATTCACACAGGAGATTCCATTGTATTTGCTCCTGCGCAAACCATGGCAGACTATGAAAACCAAATGCTACGTGACGCGAGCTTGAGCATCATTCGTGCCCTTAAGATTGAAGGGGGATGTAACGTTCAGCTGGCCCTTGATCCACACAGTTTCAAGTATTATGTCATCGAAGTAAACCCTCGTGTGTCGCGTTCTTCAGCCCTAGCATCTAAGGCGACAGGGTATCCGATTGCAAAATTGGCTGCTAAGATTGCAGTAGGTTTGACCTTGGATGAGGTCATCAACCCAGTTACAGGTTCAACCTATGCCATGTTTGAACCAGCCCTTGACTACGTGGTTGCCAAGATTCCTCGTTTCCCATTTGACAAGTTTGAAAAGGGTGAACGCCGTCTCGGTACACAAATGAAGGCGACTGGAGAAGTCATGGCAATCGGTCGTAATATCGAGGAATCTCTTCTCAAGGCCTGCCGCTCCCTTGAAATTGGGGTGCACCACAATGAAATACCTGAACTTGCAGCAGTTTCTGATGATGCCTTGATTGAAAAGGTTGTCAAAGCCCAAGATGACCGTCTCTTCTACGTATCAGAAGTAATTCGTCGTGGCTACACACCTGAAGAAATTGCAGAGCTTACAAAAATCGATATTTTTTATCTGGATAAACTCCTACATATCTTTGAAATTGAGCAGGAATTGGGTGCTCATCCACAAGATCTAGAAGTCTTGAAAACAGCTAAACTTAATGGCTTCTCAGACCGTAAGATTGCGGAACTTTGGAAAACAACTGCTGATCAACTTCGTCAACTTCGCTTGGAAAACAAGATTGTTCCAGTTTATAAGATGGTCGATACCTGTGCTGCGGAGTTTGATTCTGAAACACCATATTTCTATTCAACCTATGGATGGGAAAATGAGTCTATCAGATCTGATAAAGAATCTGTACTTGTCCTAGGTTCAGGTCCAATCCGTATCGGTCAAGGGGTCGAATTTGACTATGCAACGGTTCACTCAGTTAAGGCTATCCAGGCAGCTGGTTATGAAGCTATCATCATGAACTCAAATCCAGAGACTGTTTCAACAGACTTCTCGGTATCAGACAAGCTTTACTTTGAGCCATTGACATTCGAAGATGTTATGAATGTCATCGACTTGGAGCAACCAAAAGGGGTTATCGTTCAGTTCGGTGGTCAAACAGCTATCAACCTTGCGGAGCCATTGGCAAAAGCAGGTGTGACCATCCTTGGTACACAGGTCGCTGACCTAGACCGTGCTGAAGACCGTGACCTCTTCGAGCAAGCTCTCAAAGAATTGGACATTCCACAGCCACCAGGACAAACGGCTACCAATGAAGAAGAAGCAGTTCTTGCAGCACGTAAGATTGGTTTCCCAGTCCTTGTTCGCCCATCTTATGTACTTGGTGGACGCGCCATGGAAATCGTAGAAAATGAAGAAGATCTTCGTTCTTACATGCGTACAGCGGTTAAGGCTAGTCCAGACCACCCAGTTCTTGTCGATTCTTATATCGTTGGTCAGGAGTGCGAAGTTGATGCCATCTCAGATGGTGAAAATGTCCTTATCCCAGGTATCATGGAGCATATCGAACGTGCTGGTGTCCACTCAGGTGACTCAATGGCTGTTTACCCTCCGCAAACCTTGTCTCAAAAGGTGCAGGAAACCATCGCAGACTACACCAAACGCCTAGCAATCGGCCTCAACTGTCTTGGAATGATGAACATTCAGTTTGTTATCAAGGATGAAAAAGTCTACGTTATTGAGGTCAATCCACGTGCCAGCCGTACCGTTCCATTCCTTTCTAAGGTAACTAATATTCCTATGGCTCAAGTAGCGACCAAGCTCATTCTTGGTCAAAACCTTGAAGAACTTGGCTACCAAGATGGACTTTACCCTGAAAGCACTCGCGTTCATATCAAGGCACCTGTCTTCTCCTTTACCAAACTAGCTAAGGTAGACAGCTTACTTGGTCCTGAAATGAAGTCAACAGGGGAAGTTATGGGTTCTGATACTACTTTGGAAAAAGCTCTCTATAAAGCTTTTGAAGCTTCTTACCTCCACTTGCCAACCTTTGGAAATGTTGTATTTACCATCGCTGATGATGCCAAAGAAGAAGCCTTGGACTTGGCTCGTCGTTTTCAAAATATTGGCTATGGAATCCTCGCGACAGAAGGGACAGCAGCCTTCTTTGCCAGTCATGGATTACATGCTCAGCCTGTTGGTAAGATTGGTGATGACGATAAGGATATTCCAAACTTTGTTCGTAAAGGAAGAATTCAAGCTATCATTAACACAGTTGGAACAAAACGAACTGCTGACGAAGATGGTGAGCAAATCCGCCGTTCAGCCATTGAACACGGGGTGCCCCTCTTCACAGCGCTAGATACAGCTAATGCCATGCTTAAGGTACTTGAAAGTCGTAGCTTTGTTACAGAAGCGATTTAAATAGAAAAATAAGATATAGCAGACTGAATTTAGAACAGTACACAGGAATACTAAAATATTTCTAGAAATTAATTTGAATTTTCTAATTGATTTGTTCGTATCTTATTTCAATCTACTATAGAAAAAAGTCTTTAAAATTATAAAACGCATAATATCAGGTGTTGAAAACCTTGATATTATGCGTTTTATTGTAGGAATATTTACTTCATTTTCTACTAAAATTATGTTTTTGAATAACCTCTATCTTAGTAGTTTGTATGGTCGCCCTCAATCAGTTTTTACGATAAGCTTTAATGCTATGACTATACCATTCTTGCATTTCTTTTGATGGTGGTGTCATATAATCCCCATACATCTGGGTTAAAAATTGGTCATATTTTTTTGGCACAGGCAACATACGACCTTCAAACTCAGTCAAAATCAGTTCTTTAAAGGTATCAACTGGGAAGATTTCTTTCATCCCTTCCTTACCGATCCCAATTCCTCCTTCATATTGAGGAGAGTTGGTTGTAGCATTTTTGACTAGCTGATCAATTTTCTTGTAAAAGTAACGGGGATTGACCACTCGGAGGGCATACCAGCTACATAATCTAAGAAAATCTTTTAATTTGCTATCACCGTGAACTGCTCGTGATTTTTTGATATAAGCTAGTTGACGAAGAGCCACATACTTATAGCTCTTGTCGACAATGCTCAAGTCTGTAAATCGATCAATTGGGAAGACATCGATGAAAAGGCTGGTATCATGACGCTTGTACTTAACATGGTCTTCTATAACAGTAGAAGTGTCCAAAATCGATGCGAAATTATGGAAGTACCAAGAAGATGTATCGTAGGAAAGAACCTTGTAGCGAGGGTGATTTTCTTCTTCAATAATCTTCAGTAAACGCTCATAATCCTCACGATAAAGGGAAATATCAATATCATCATCCCAAGGAATCATACCTTTGTGGCGGATGGCTCCAAGCATGGTTCCATAACTGAGAAAATAAGGAATATCATGTTTCTTACAAGTCTCATCAATATAGTCTAGCAGAGCTAGTTGAATTTCTTTAATTTCTTTTTTTTCTAAATATTGCATCCTAATCCTCCAATTTATAAGCGTGAAATTCATGACTGTAGAAGCGTTTTTCTGCTGGTGGTAGGGTCATATAATCTCCATAAAATTGTGTCAAAATAGTATCAAATTTTTCAGGTGCTGGAAGGCTTAAATTTTCAAAGGGTAAATCAATTATTTTATCGAAGGTACCACTTGGGAAGACTTCCTTTTCCTTAAATTTAGAAGGGATAAAAGCCATATACTGACCATTTTCACGACTATATTTTTGAATTTCTTTCTCGATTTTATGTGCGAAATAACGAGGAGAAACCGGTCGAAGGAGCAACCAAAAGGCTGTTCGTATCCAATCTTTTAAAAGGCTATCCTTATAGACAATATTTTTATGTTTACTGAAAGACAGCAGTTTGAAGCTTTCCAGTTTATAACAAGTATCAATGACCTTAGGATCATCAAAGCGATCTATAGGGAAAATATCGATAAAGATACCAGACTCATAGGTTTTTGTATTTCGAGTATCAATAATTTTAGTCGTACTGTCGGTTATCTTGATAAAGTTGTTAAAGTAGTTCTTATCAGTTTCTAAGGAAAGGAGCTTATACTTGCTTTTTTCCTTTTGAAAAATGTTAATAAATCGTTGGTAGTCTTCTCTAGGCATGGACAGATCAATATCGTCGTCCCAAGGAATAAAGCCTTGATGTCGAACCGCCCCAATCAGAGTACCGTAGTTAATAATATAGTTGATATTGTGCTTTTTACAGAGAGTATCAATATAATCCAAAATTTCTAATTCAATTTGTTTGGCATCTTCAATGGTTAGTTGTTTCATTTTAAACTCCTATGATCTTTTGAATTTATTTTTTAAGGCTAGGACATGGTTTAAAAATTCATAGAAAATGCTATCTTTTGTGAAGACAAGTAGACCAATATAAGAGATAGCTGATAGCAAGACAATCAAACCAGTATTCATCAAAAATGGCAAATTAATGACCATATCCACAGGATACAAGAAATTGATCAGGAAATAAATTCCTACGAAAGAAAGTGAAAAGAGAGAGTATCGAACAGTATAGCTAAAGATATGTCCCAAGTGAATAAGTTGTTTTCTATGGATGAAAATGATATAGAAAACAAGTAGAGAGGCCTCTGATAACATAGTTGTCAGTAAGTAGTATTCAGGAGCCACGATATGGTTGAAAAAGAGGAGACTATTTAAGCCCAAATTGAGTAGCCCAGCAAAGACTGTATAGACTGTGATACGTTTTTCATAGCCATTGGTAAAGAGAATTTGGGAACCAAGAATGGTATCTAAGGCCAGGATAATCGTACGAAAAGCGAAGAGAGAGGTCAAGATGCCACCTCCGATATATTTTTCACTACCGTAAAGTAGGATGGCATTTGGTCCTAAAACCATGAGTCCAAAGCTCAGTGGAATGATAAAGAAGTTAAAGATTCGACTACCTCTATTAACCAGAGAAACATAGGCTTCCTTATCGCCTTTTCCTAGATAGTAACTAAGACGAGGCACACTCACTCCGATAGCTCCTGTTACAACACCAGCAATAACGGTCACAATTCGTTGAGCTATGGTGTAGTAACTAACGTTGACATCAATCCCTGTTTTAACGAGGAAGAGACGATCCAAAAAAGTGAAGAGCATATTGGCATTAGCAAAGACCAACATGGCTGTCAGAGGGAGAAAGAGCGGTTTAAAATCACTGATGTGAATTTTAACAAGCTTAATGTCTCTTTTAATCCAAAAATAACTAATCAGATAGTTAATCAGTGTCGATAAACTCATCACAAGTGTATAGACAACAATATCGTGTTCATTTTTGACAAACAGGAAAATAGAGACCAGCATCAGGATACGGATGAAGGCAGTTTTGTAAAAGAGAAAACTATAATTTTCCAGAGCTTCATTGACCCATTCGATTGAAAAAATCTGGGCAATGAGTTGAATCCCCATAACAAGGTAGACCTTTTTGACGATTGGATTATCTGTAAAGAAGAGAGGATAGGCTAGGATATAGACCGCAGTGGTCAAAATTGTACAAGCTATGCACAAATAAAAAAGACTGGAGAAGGTTCTATTCAGATCTTTTTTGTTATCCTTGACATTACTGATGGCTCGTAAACCGTAGTTATAGACCCCATAAGTCGCAAAGGGTAAGAAAAATGACAAAATAGTGTCGACTGAGTTGAAGTAACCATAGTCAGTTCGGTCCAAGACACGCGCGACGTAGGTTCCAGTTAAGATGGGAAAAATAATATTCAAGACACGAATTCCCATGTAAGATAGAGCATTTAATTTTATACTTTTCATTCAATTTACCTCGTTTTTCATTATATCATAAAGTCAGCTAATAAGAAATGAAGGGCAGTAATACTCTTCGAAAATCAAATTCAAACCACGTCAGCGTCGCCTTACCGTACTCAAGTACAGCTTACGGCTAGCTTCCTAGTTTGCTTTTTGATTATGGATTCAAGCCAGTTTTTCTCG
>NZ_VMML01000015.1:0-25026 GCF_013277175.1 Streptococcus sp. 3167
CTTGAACTTGAAATTTGGCCTTGGGGAATTTCTTCAAACCACATCAGCTTGGTCAGTTCTACCTGCGACCTCAAAACTTGTGCTTTGGTCAAGCTGGGTTTAGTTTCCTAGTTTGCTCTTTGATTTTCATTGAGTATAAGATTGCAGATAAAACGATAACAATCATAGGACACAGCAGAGCCAATGTTGGTCGAAGAATAGCCCCCTAATCGCTTATTTTATGGCAAAATGAAATAAAAACTAAACATTTTGTTGAGGAAGGCAAATCAATTCCTCACAATGTTCGAGAAAGAAGGGCGGACTATTCCAACTTCAACCCACTATAAAGCAGACTTACAAGATAGGGAACCCATCTCCGATAATATAATATATAGTAGAATGAAAACTGCACAATTTGATTGGGGAATTCAAACTAATTTCTCACAATGTTTGAGAAAAAGGGTCTATTATTTCAACTGCAACCTACTATAGCCCATTAAAGTTGGAATAACCCACTGAGACTTTTAAACCACTGCTGGAGAGGAGTTTGTGTCGATTTTCTTTCATTTCCCTGAAAAATCAAAAAGAGAGAACCAATCTGATCCTCTCTTACTTATAAATGGTGCTCACTCAAATGTTAAAGGAGCTATTTCTTAGAGATAAAGGAATTTGAATACAGCTACTGCCGCAATTGCTGCTGCAATAGGTGCTACTACTGGTACCCAAGAATACCACCATTTTGAATCGCCTTTATTCTCACCAAGAACTGATTTCGGAAGGAAAGCATGAAGGAGACGTGGCCCCAAGTCACGAGCTGGGTTCAAGGCAGGTCCTGTAGGTCCTCCAAGTGATGTTACCAAAGCCATAACGAGGAATCCAAGTGCCAAGTGAGCCACAGAAAGTCCTGAAGCAGTGTGTGGAGCCACCTGTGCTTTAATAGCCAAGTCAGAAAAATCAACTGTCTGTCCTGCTTGTGTTGCCATTTGTTTCATGTATTGAAGCACTTCAGCACCAAAGAAGTTTTTAGTCAAACCGAGAGCTGCAAAGAACAAAACAAATGAACCAACAAACTCGTTTACAAAACCATTAACAGTTGCTGCATAGCGACTTTCTTTTGTACCATGGTCAATACTTGAAATAGTTGAGAAAGTTCCCAAGATGTTATTTGGGTTTTCAGTTTTCAAGTAGAATGGACGGTGTGTTGCCACAACTAAGGCTTGACCAAAGATAGCCCCCAAGACTTGCGCGATAATGTAAGGTACCACTTGTGCCCAAGGGAAAAGACCGCTAACTGCAAGTCCTAGAGTGAAAGCAGGGTTGATGTGGTTCCCAGATACGTTACCAAACATCAAGGCTGGGATCATAACCCCCATACCATAACCAACAGCGATGACGAGCCAGCCACTTTGGTGACCTTTCGTACCTTTAAGTTCAACGTTGGCAACTGCACCATTCCCAAGAATGATCAAAATGGCAGTTCCCAAAAATTCAGTGGCATATTTCAGTGCCCATGTGAAATCCATTTGCTAGATTCTCCTTAAAATTTTTTAGATATTCTTTATTCTATCAATTTTTACCCTATTTAGCAACTGATTTCTGGAAATATTTTTAAAAAAATAGGATTCAGAGTTTCCCAGTCTAATGAACTTGTAAGCGTTTTTAATCTTCTCGAAAGACCTCGTTCTCAAAACCAGGAAAAAGCCCACATCTGTGAGCTTTTCCTTGTTCCTAGATTCTAAAATCTATTATTTTTCATCTTCTTTTTTCTTGAAGAATCCTAATCCTAGACCAGCTAATAAGGTCATGATACCAGCGCTAGCCAAGGTAGCATTCGCTTCTGGACCTGTGTTTGGCAATTCCTCTCTTTTATTTGTCTCAGAAGTCGGAACTTCTGGGTCTGGACTCACTGGAATTTCAGTTTTTGGAGTACCTGGTTCTGGAGTTAGCTCTGGTATTGGAGTCTCTTGATTTGGTAGTTCTGGGTTTGGTGTCGGAACACTTGGATGCTCTGGATTTGGTTGTGGGTTTGGTTTGTCTGGAGTCGGTTCACCTGGAGCACCTGGTTCCTGAGGACTTGGAATTTCTGGAATTGGTTTTTCTGGTCTTGATAAACGGTCATACCTTACCAAAATAGTCGTACCTTTTGAATCTGCTGTTACTTCTGCATTCGATACTTTTGGTAAATCTGGTTTACCATAATTTTCAATTTCTGGCGATACGACTTCGTCCCAGTTGCCTGTTGTCCATTCACCTTCTGTCACGACTTTCGTCACTTTATTACGCTTGTTGGTTCTTGTTAATTCAACTGTTTGCGTAACTGGGCTAGCTACTTCTGTTGTTTCATCAGTCGCATCTACATACTTGATGGTACGGGTAACAGTTTCGCTTTCTTTAATATCTTCTGTAGCTTGCGGATATTTCACTACTTCGGTTGTATCTGTAGTTGTTGATGTTACAGTTGCTTCCGCTACAGTTGCCTTATCTGGGGCGTCATAGTTGGTTACAGTTGGAGAATCTTGAGAACCCCATGTACCTGTTGACCAGTCTCCTTCTGTTACTTTACCTGTCACTTTGTTACGCTTGTTGGTTCGCGTTAAGGTGACGGTTTGCGTAACTGGGCTACCTACTTCGGTTGTTTCATCAGTCGCATCTACATACTTGATGGTACGGGTAACAGTTTTGCTTTCTTTAATATCTTCTGTAGCTTGCGGATATTTCACTACTTCGGTTGTATCTGTAGTTGTTGACGTTACAGTTGCTTCTGCTACAGTTGCCTTATCTGGGGCGTCATAGTTGGTTACAGTTGGAGAGTCTTGAGAACCCCATGTACCTGTTGACCAGTCTCCTGCTGTTACTTTACCTGTCACTTTATTACGCTTGTTGGTTCTTGTTAGTTCAACTGTTTGCGTAACTGGGCTACCTACTTCTGTTGTTTCATCAGTCGCATCTATATACTTGATGGTACGGGTAACAGTTTTGCTTTCTTTAACATCTTCTGTAGCTTGTGGGTATTTCACTACTTCGGTTGTATCTGTAGTTGTTGATGTTACAGCTGTTTCCGCTACAGTTGCCTTATCTGGAGCGTCATAGTTGGTTACAGTTAGAGAGTCTTGAGAACCCCATGTACCTGTTGACCAGTCTCCTGCTGTCACGACTTTCGTCACTTTATTACGCTTGTTGGTTCGCGTTAAGGTGACGCTTTGCGTAACTGGTGTTGCCACTTCTTTTGTTTCGTTGGCTTTATCGACATACTTGATGGTACGGGTAACAGTTCTGCTTTCTTTAACATCTTCTGTAGCTTGTGGGTATTTCACTACTTCGGTTGTATCTGTAGTTGTTGATGTTACAGCTGTTTCCGCTACAGTTGCCTTATCTGGGGCGTCATAGTTGGTTACAGTTGGAGAGTCTTGAGAACCCCATGTACCTGTTGTCCAGTCTCCTGCTGTCACGACTTTCGTCACTTTGTTACGCTTGTTGGTTCGCGTTAAGGTGACGGTTTGCGTAACGGGTGTTGCTACTTCTGTCGTTTCATCAGTCGCATCTACATACTTGATGGTACGGGTAACAGTTTTGCTTTCTTTAACATCTTCTGTAGCTTGTGGGTATTTCACTACTTCGGTTGTATCTGTAGTTGTTGATGTTACAGCTGTTTCCGCTACAGTTGCCTTATCTGGGGCGTCATAGTTTTCTACTGATGGTGAAGTTTTTTCGTCCCAGTTGCCTGTTGTCCATTCACCTTCTGTCACGACTTTCGTCACTTTGTTACGCTTGTTGGTTCTTGTTAGTTCAACTGTTTGCGTAACTGAATCAGCCACTTCTTTTGTTTCGTTGGCTTTATCGACATACTTGATGGTACGGGTAACAGTTCTGCTTTCTTTAACATCTTCTGTAGCTTGTGGGTATTTCACTACTTCGGTTGTATCTGTAGTTGTTGATGTTACAGTTGCTTCCGCTACAGTTGCCTTATCTGGTGCGTCATAGTTAGTGACTGTTGGAGAGGCTTGGGTCGCCCATGTACCTGTTGACCAGTCTCCTTCTGTTACTTTACCTGTCACTTTGTTACGCTTGTTGGTTTTTGTTAGTTCAACTGTTTGCGTAACTGGGCTAGCTACTTCTGTTGTTTCATCAGTCGCATCTACATACTTGATGGTACGGGTAACAGTTTTGGTTTCTTGAACATCTTCTATAGCTTGCGGATATTTCACAACGATTGTCTCATCTGTGCTTGCGGATGTGACGGTCGCAGAAGAAACCGTAGCTGTTTCGGCTGGACCATAGTTTTCTACTTATGGTGAAACTTTTTCGTCCCAGTTGCCTGTTGACCAAGTTCCTTCTGTCACGACTTTCGTCACTTTATTACGCTTGTTAGTTCTTGTTAATTCAACTGTTTGCGTAACTGGGCTAGCTACTTCGGTTGTTTCGTTGGCTTTATCGACATACTTGATGGTACGGGTAACAGTTTTAGTTTCTTTAACATCTTCTGTAGCTTGCGGATATTTCACAACGACTGTCTCATCTTTGCTTACTGATGTGACGGTCGCAGAAGAAACCGTAGCTGTTTCGGCTGGACCATAGTTTTCTACTGATGGTGAAACTTTTTCGTCCCAGTTTCCTGTTGTCCATTCACCGTAGGTTACAACTCCTGTTACCTTGTTCTCAGTTTTTGTACGGCTTAAGGTTACAGGTTGAACAACATCTTCTTTGACAGTTTGGTTCGTAACTTTATCAACGTAATGAATGGTACGCGTTATAGTCTTCGTCTCAGTAGTGGTGGCTGTTTTAGGAACCACTGTTTCCTCAACATTCTCACGGTAGTAGTAGTTAACGGTTGCACCGTCTTCTGGTACAGTTCCTGTGGCATTTTCAGGAGTTGCTACCAAGGTGTATGTTGTTTTCCTTGTGATAACTCGGTCTTCTTTGTCCTCAGTTGTTGTTTTTCCTTCAATAACTTTTGCTTCTGTAGTATACTCAGAACCTATCGCTAAATCAGCTTGTACAACAGACTCTGCCAACTTCTCTTGGGTACCTTCTTTATAGTAATTGGCTGTTACTGTAGCAGTAGTAGGCGCTTCACGTTCCTCATATACATAAGTTACCGTTCTTACCCCGCTTACGATATTTCCTTCAGTAGGGGCAGAATTTTCCCCCAAATCTCTTTTGACTCTATAATGTTTCCCATTAGTCGTTGAGATAGTGCTGAGTTTTTTATCTGTGACATTATAGCTAGTACCAATCAGTTGTTTTTTATTGGTAATGTAGGTTCCGTCACTTTCTTTTTCTCCAATTCCAGTATCATTTTTCAATGATAGCAAATGCCCTTGTTCATCAACATAGCGAACTTTCACATTTCCTGAGATTAGTTCTGCCAATTCTGAGGTTTTCTTCTTTTTCTTGATTTCTTCGGTTATTTTCTTTTTCTCTTCTTCGGGAATATTTAGTTTTGGAATGATTTTTTCAACAACGGTTCGTGATGGTTCCACAGTATCTTGGATGACTGAAAAGTCAGCGAGAATTGGAAGATTATACTGAACACGGTGACTTTGAGGATTTACCCCTACTCTGTCATTATTCTCTGAAAATACTTGTACGGTATAAGAAACAACATCTTTTGCTAATAAAACATCCCCAGTAGAGAAGTAGCCACCTTTTCCTAGATTGCTATCTCCAGGACCCACTGCGTCCTTAATCTTATCAGATAGTTGTTTATCAGTCAGTACATTCGTTCGCACAATTCCTTTGTCTACCCCTACAAAGTGTGAGAAATGTTTGAAGTCTTCAGAATCAGATCTAGCCCAACCTTTATTAAGGTTATTTGCTTTTGTATTTGTATTGTCTCTCTCAAAGGTTTGGGAATCAACACCATATGTATCTGCACTTGCAGTTGCTTCTATATCTGACCCTTGAATACCTGCTTCCTTACTACCATTTCTAGCGGCGAGATAGGTGTATTTTTCTGTTTCTACTTCTAGCTGATCATCCTTAACATGATAGGTAATTTTCTTAGCACCTGGTATAAGAGTCCTCAGTAGTTTATATACTCTGTCATCAGCTTTAGCTGGAGGAGTGCTTGAGTTTAGCCAAGTTGGGGTATTAGGAGTATCTTTATCAGCAACTTTCAATAAATTATTTAATTCGTTTGATAGCTTTGAAGTTGACTGAGATGTGCTTGTGAATGTTTTTCCCCACTCTGAATCTCTTTCTTTTGATTTTTCTATACTTAAGAAGTCTTCCGTAACATTTAATACAATATCGCCTTGTTTTTTAACTTCTTCCCTAGCTTCTGCTTCCAATTGATTGTACAGTTTGGTATCTTCTTCTGTATAATATCTTCTGGGTTTACGGTGTAATGGAGTAAATTTTATTTTCTCATTACGAATTTTATTAACACGAGATTTAAACTCATCTTTAAAAAATTTGGAAATTTGGAAATTCGCCAGTTCTACATTTAAACCTTTTTTGTACAAGTTTTCATTTTGAACGATTTCGGCTACACGGTGAATGGTTTCATCGTATACCGTCTTCTCTTGGCCAGCAGTATCCTTAGTTTTAATGACTACTCGATAGGTTCCTTTAGAACCATTAATATCTGAGATATATCCTGTCACAAATTCCACACGAACACGGCTTCCGAAGCCAGGAGAAAAGGCAGTAAACTGCTTCTCTATCCCATTATATCCAACTACACCTGGAGAATATTTATTATACTTATCTTTTTCTAAAAATGGGAGATTCTTAAATTCGGTGGAGTTCTTATTAGCACGTTCATTTTGAGCACGTGGATCATACTTCGAATTATCTGAAACCGTCTCGTCACGATTAGCTCGTGTACGTCCTTTAACAAGCATAAGCATGTATTTAAAACGACGGTCTAATGCTTGTTCGTGCACAAAAATGTTATCTAAGGCATCTGCCCCAAGCATACCACCTTGTTCAATCGTACCATCTTCTTTCTTATACCAACCTGTAAAGTAACCATCTGCATTTTTCTTACCAATAACGAATTTACCTGGTCTGCCATCTTTACCTGCAATCGCTGTCCATCCACCGAAAGAATCAAGTTCTCTTATTTCACCATCTTGTAATTTATCTCCTGTACCATCTTCACTGACTTTGCCGTTTTTAAATCTAAGAGCATCCCCAAGGGTGTTCATACTACGCAAGTAAGAACGTTCATTATTTTGGAAGTCGTCTGGCATATTTTTTACAATATCCCATAATTGTTCGAGAGTCAGATTTTCCTTAGGAGTATCAAATTTCAGATGGGCATTCTTATCATCCCCACCTGTCTCTCCATCTTTAGGCACAATGACCCCGGGCTGGTGTTCTTTTACTGTGTCACCCTTACGATTGGCATCCAGTAAATCTGAATCAGTATCTGCTGTGTCTGAACCTCCCTCATTTCCAGAAGTCGGCTCTGATTCAGTTCCTGTAGCTCCATTCGATGAATCACTTGCCTCCTCATCAGCTAATTCTCTTTTACTACGAGTACGAGGTTTCGTACTTTCTGGAGTTACTAGCGGATTGTCAGCTACGGGAGCATTATAGGTGTTTGCTGCTGCATCAGTATGACTGAGGTCAGTCTTGTTTTCTGGCTCTCCAATTCCAGACTGTCCTGGATCTGTCGGGTTTGCTGTCCTCTCAGCTTCCCTCGCTGACTCCACGCCCTCAGCATGAGCAATCCCAGCTCCCATCAAAAGATAGAGCGCCCCAATGACAACACTAGCTGCACCGACACTCACTTTTCGAATACTGTATTTTAATTGTTTTTCTGGACTATTCATGACTACCTCCATATATATATATCGAAAGATATATATTATAACAGATCTTATACAATAATCCTCATTTTAAATTATACAACGAATAAGGTTTAATTTCAATTTTTTAGAGACTACAAATAGGATAAACTTGACTTGTCATTTCGGTTTGTAATGAACACACTTAAATCAAAATTATGAATAGTACAGTCTTCTTCGCTCATTGACTAAAAACTTATGCTACCGTTTTACTAAAATGCTAAAAAGTGCTATAATGTGAACGGTTAAAACAATTTACAAAAAGGAGAATTTGAATGTCTTACCAAGAAAATTACCAGAAATGGGTTGATTTTGCGGAGCTTCCTGACTACCTTCGTCAAGATTTGGAAAATATGGATGAAAAAACTAAGGAAGATGCCTTCTATACAAATCTTGAATTTGGTACTGCAGGTATGCGTGGCTTGATTGGTGCTGGTACAAACCGCATCAACATCTACGTTGTTCGCCAAGCTACTGAGGGATTGGCTCGTTTGATTGAGTCAAAAGGTGGAAATGAAAAAGAACGCGGTGTGGCAATTGCCTACGACAGCCGTCACTTCTCACCTGAATTTGCCTTTGAATCTGCGGCAGTTCTTGCTAAACACGGCATCAAATCTTACGTATTTGAAAGCCTTCGTCCAACTCCAGAACTATCATTTGCAGTTCGTCACCTCAACTGTTTCGCAGGTATCATGGTCACAGCCAGCCACAACCCTGCTCCATTTAACGGTTACAAGGTTTACGGTGAAGACGGTGGACAAATGCCTCCACACGACGCGGACGCTTTGACTACTTATATCCGTGCAATCGAAAACCCATTTGCAGTTGAAGTTGCTGATGTGGAATCTGAAAAGGCTTCTGGCTTGATTGAAGTTATCGGCGAAGCTGTTGACGTAGAATACCTTAAAGAAGTTAAGGACGTAAACATCAACCCAGCCTTGATTGAAGAATTCGGTAAAGACATGAAAATTGTCTACACACCACTTCATGGTACTGGTGAAATGTTGGCTCGTCGTGCTCTTGCCCAAGCAGGATTTGACTCAGTTCAAGTCGTTGAAGCGCAAGCAACTGCTGATCCTGACTTCTCAACTGTAAAATCTCCAAACCCAGAAAGCCAAGCAGCCTTTGCCCTTGCTGAAGAACTTGGTCGTCAAGTTGGTGCAGATGTTCTTGTGGCAACTGACCCAGACGCTGACCGTGTTGGTGTTGAAGTTCTTCAAAAAGATGGTAGCTACCTCAACCTTTCAGGTAACCAAATCGGTGCTATCATGGCTAAATACATCTTGGAAGCTCATAAAAATGCTGGAACTCTTCCTGAAAATGCAGCCCTTTGCAAATCTATCGTATCAACTGACTTGGTAACGAAGATTGCTGAAAGCTATGGCGCAACTATGTTCAACGTCTTGACTGGTTTCAAATTCATCGCTGAAAAAATCCAAGAATTCGAAGAAAAACACAATCACACTTACATGATGGGATTTGAAGAAAGCTTCGGTTACTTGATTAAACCATTTGTACGTGATAAAGACGCTATCCAAGCTGTTCTTGTCGTTGCTGAACTTGCTGCCTACTACCGTTCACGTGGTTTGACACTTGCTGACGGTATCGAAGAAATCTACAAAGAGTACGGCTACTACGCAGAAAAGACAATCTCTGTTACCCTTTCAGGTGTCGATGGTGCTGAACAAATCAAAGCGATTATGGCTAAATTCCGTAACAATGCTCCAAAAGAATGGAACACAACAGCTATCACTGTCGTAGAAGACTTCAAAGCTCAAACAGCTACTGCTGCTGACGGTACTGTTACAAACTTGACAACTCCTCCAAGCGATGTGTTGAAATACACACTTGCTGACGGTTCATGGATTGCCGTTCGCCCTTCAGGGACAGAACCAAAAATCAAGTTCTACATTGCAGTTGTAGGTGAAACCAACGAAGAATCACAAGCTAAAATTGCTAACATCGAAGCAGAAATCAATGCTTTTATAAAATAAAGACCTAAAAAGATGAGACCAAACAATCTCATCTTTTTTTCGTATCAAATCTAAGCAATTTTAGAAACTTTATGGCATACTAGACTTATCAATGAAAGCGAGGTAATCTCATGGAACAATTTTTAGATAACATTAAAGACCTTGAAGTCACTACAGTTGCGCGTGCGCAAGAAGCTCTTGATAAAAAAGAAACTGCCACTTTCTTTATCGGTCGTAAAACTTGCCCTTACTGCCGTAAATTTGCAGGTACTTTGGCAGGTGTCGTAGCTGAAACCAAAGCTCACATCTACTTCATCAATAGTGAAGAAGCAAGCCAACTCAATGAGTTGCAAGCATTCCGCTCACGCTACGGAATCCCAACTGTACCAGGATTTGTTCACGTTGCAGATGGACAAATCAACGTCCGTTGCGACTCTTCAATGTCAGCACAAGAAATCAAGGACTTTGCTGGATTGTAAAAAATCAGCTAACAAGTCTTAAAATTACAAAAACGCATAATGTAAGGTGCAAAAACCTTGATATTATGCGTTTTATTGTTTCTAAAACAGTTACATCAGCATTTCATTACAGCACATTTTAATTTTGGAAGTCAAATCAATTTTTAACAATGTTTTAGAAATCACAGTGGGCTATTCCATATTCAATTATCCAGATTCAATCGCTATTATCGTTTTCCTAGATTACAAAAAAACTACGTTTTGCTAATCAAAACGTAGTCTCAGCCACTATTTTATCTTACTGTCCTTCTTTTACTTCTTTGGTTGCTACATCTTCTCCAAACCATTTTTGGCTGATTTCTTGGAATTTACCGTCCTTGTAAAGACTAGAAAAAGCTTCATTTATCTTCTTAACCAGAGTTGTATCTTCCTTACGGGCTCCAACCGCAAAGGCTTCTGTTTCTAGTCCAACTGTAAAGACATTATAATCGTTTAAAACGCCTTCTGCTTCTAAATAATAATTTGCATAGACACGGTCAATCAATAGACCGTCAATTCGATCATTTTTCAAATCAATTAAGGCTTCATTAAAGGTTTGGTATTGATTCGCTTCCTTATTAGCGACAATATCCTTTAAAATCGCTGGGTTTGCTTCAAAGTCCGCATAACCAGATGAGCCAGCTTGAGCTCCTAATGTCTTTCCAGCCATATCCTTTGCAGTCGTGATACCAGATGATTTCTTGGTCACCAATACCTGCTCATTTTTCATATATGAGTTACTGAATGCCACCTTTTCACGGCGTTCATCTGTAGCGGAATAACCATTCCAAATCAGATCAATCGTTCCTTTTGTCAATTCAGCTTCTTTCAAATCCCAATCAATCGGTTGCCAATTTACCGTAATTCCGTATTTTTCAAAAACAGCTGTAGCTAAATCAATATCAAATCCTGCATAAGAACCATCTTTCTGAGCAAATCCCATTGGAACAAAAGTGCTATCAAATCCAATAGTAATAGACTTGTTAGACTGGTACTTAGACCAATTATCTCCACTAGTTTCGCTAGAATTTTTCCCACAAGCTACTAAGAACAAAGCAGTCATCAGACTGACTAATACAAGCATCCATTTTTTCATCCATTTTTCCTCCTATTTAGGTTCTACTTTCAATAATACATCTGCGATATTTTCAGCAAACTGCAAATCGTGGGTTACCACAATCTGGGTCATCCCAAGTTCCCTATTTTGCAAGATTAGCTTCTCCACTTCCAAGCGCAATTCTGGATCCAGGGCAGAAGTTGGTTCATCGTAGCCAATGATTTCTGGGTCGATCATCATAGCACGCGCCAAGGCCACCCGCTGCTTTTGCCCACCAGATAGTGAAAATGGATAAGCGTCTGCATGCCCTGCCAGTCCTAACTGTTCCAAGAGTCCACTCGCCTTCTTCTCAGCTTCTTCCTGCTTCATCCCCATGGTCTTCACAGGCGATAAAGTCAAATTGTCCAGAACTGATAAATGAGGGAACAGTTGAAAATCTTGGAAGACAAATCCCAGTAGATTGCGCTTCTGTAATTCATCCAGCTCTAAAGGTTGTCCATTATAAAAGATTTGCCCTGAATCAATGGTTTCAAGACCCGCAAGCATACGTAAGAGAGTTGTCTTACCTCCACCAGAAGGTCCAACGATAGCCAGGATTTGCTTTTCAGGAATACTTAGACTGAAATCAGACAGGATTTGTTTATCTCCAAAGACTTTATTGATATTTCGTAATTCTAACATGGCAGCCTCCTATCTATAATAACTATACTTCTTCTCAACTTTTTTGGAAATAATTGTCACAATCCCAATTAAAATCAAGTAAATGGCTCCTGCCAAGAACATGGGAACTAGACTAGCATCACGGTTGGCAGCTGTTCGACTAGCCAAGATAAGATCAGAAATTCCTAGAGCATATACCAGAGAAGTATCCTTGACCAAACTCATAACTTCGTTAAAGACACTAGGAAGCACGATCTTGGTCACCTGAGGTAAAATGATATAGCGCACTGTGGCAGAGGGACTAAACTTCAAGACCTTGGCTGCCTCATACTGTCCTCTTGGAATAGTGTCAATTCCCCCACGGAAAATTTCTGCAAAGTAAGCCGCATAATTCAAAACAAAGGCAATAATAGCTGCAGGAAGGCGGTCTAAACGAATCCCAATACTTGGGAGCACATAATAAATAAAAATCAGTTGCAAGAGTAAGGGGGTGCCACGCATAACCCAGATGTAAATGTTAATCAGATAATGGAGGGGCTTCCAATGGACTTGCAAGGCAAAGGCAATCAAAACGCCCAAGGGAATCGAAAATAGCAAGACCAGTGCAAAGACCTGTACAGTCGTGCTCGCACCATTCAGTAAACTCGGTAATATCTCAAATAAATAAGACATACTGCACCTCCTAAAAGTAATTGTTCCTATTATAGCATGAATAAACAAAATAACCAACCATTTTTGCAAAAAAATTCTATCATATACAAATAAAAACCGTAGCTATCAAAAGAGATAAACTACAGTTCTATATGTTTAAACATTCTTACAATCTCTCAAACAGTTCTTGCATTTGCACATCATCTGGAACCAGTTTTAAGTAAGCTTGTGCATTGACTTTTGCTTCCTCAAAGTAGCCCAATTCACGCAAGAGATAGATATAGTGTTCCAAAAACTCTGGATTGTCCTTTAAATCTCCTGCCAACTCTTGGTAATGCTCATAGGCAGTATCCAAATCGTCCATTTCTTGATAGGAACGAGCAATCATCCACTTGGTCAAGAGATTTTCTGGCTCATCGCTCTGCAAGTCTAGAATATCCTCATAACGCTCCTGCTCCAGATAAATAGTGGCTAAACGAAGCAAGATTTCTTCTGTATCCTCAGCGTCTTCTTTAGCTGTTAGGAGATAATTTTCTGCCCCACTTGCATCATGCAATTCATAAGAGAATTGCGAAGCAGCTAGCAAGAGGCGAGTTTCAAAGGGATTTTTCTCTAAGCCTTGCTTAGCGATACGCAGGGCTTCTTGAACTTGATGTTCCTTATGTAAGGCCTGGCTATAACCATATTCATAGCCTTCAAAGTCAGGAGAAATGGTATCAAGCTGCTTAAAGTAAAGGGTGGCTTTTTGGTATTCTTCTTGATCAAAGTAAAGGCTGGCCAACTCAAAAGCTGTTAGGTCATCGTATTCTAACTCCAGGGCTTTTTCTAAAAACTCAGTAGCCGTTTCAAATTTCCCTAACTGGGCATAGGCAAAACCAATTCGTTGATAGGTGGAAATGCCCGTTTGCTCATAAATAGTACGATTATCTAACTGGGCATAGCCTTGAATGGCCTCTTGGTAATTTTCCAACTCACTATCCAACTCTGCCAAACCCAATATCAAGAGAGGATCCTCTGAGTAGGTCAAAGCCTCCAGCAATTTCTCACGCGCCACATCTGTCAAACCTTCCATCTGGTAAAGATCTGCCTTCAAAGCCAAAGCCGAAACATACCAGTCACTGTCAGCTTGGATTTCCTCAAGATAAGCAAAGGCTTCTTCGATTTGACCATCCTCGCTAGCAATTGCAGCTAGATTAAGATGAAGCTCTGGGAAATCCTCTACAATTTTCAGGTAAATCTCCTTTGCCTGAGGATAAAAACCAATTCCTTCAAGATAAGTTGCCAACTCATACAGAAGGTCACTTGGATCATTTTCTAAAGCTTTGACGAAATAGTGCTCAGCCTTGGCTAAATCTTGCTCCTCCAAAGCCTGTAACATCTGTTGACTATTGTTCACTTTTGACTTCCTCGCCCTCTAATTCATATAGACCACTGACTGCCTTATACCATTCGAAAATGGCTGAAATGACAACCTTAGCAGAGGCATAAACTGGAATACCAAGTAAAACTCCCCAGATACCAAACATAGATCCTGAAGTTAACAAAACAAAGAGAACATTAATGGGATGGATGTTTAATTGACTTCCCAAAATCAATGGAGAGACAAAACGGCCTTCAATAGTTTGTTCTACGATAAAGACAATCACTACTTTCAAAAGCATAACTGGACCAGCAATCAACCCCAATACTAGGGCAGGAAGCATGGCTAGAAAGCTACCAAGATAAGGAACCAGATTTAAAATACCAGCAGTAACCCCCAACGTAACTGCATAGCGTAGACCAATAATCTTGAAGAAAATCATAAACATTACTGCTACAATAATAGCCACTGTTACTTGCCCTCGAACATAGTTGGACAACTGTTGATTCACATCTGATAAAACTTGTCCAACAGGTTCCTTCAATTTTCTTGGCATAAATTGGGTCAAATAGTTACGCAAGCCTTTCCCATCACGCAAGAGATAAAAGAGCATGAAAGGAACGATAATCAAGGCAACAATCACTTGAGAAGCTCCGCTAATAAAGGCACTCACCCAGTTGACTGCCTGAGATGAAACTTTACTTGCCCAAACTGTAGCCTGACTAGAGAAGTTTGTCAAAACCTGCTCTAACTGAGGTCTGAAATCATCTGGCAGGTGCTGGGCTACCAATCCATTAACAATCCTATCTATATCTTCTAAGTAAACAGGAACGTTTCTTGCAAAGGTCAAAACCTGACGTTGCAGATTTGGAATAGCTACTGCCAAGCCCCAAATGATAAAGATAGCGATGATGACAAAGACAATAGTGATAGCTATGACACGATTCACCTTATGCTTCTCCATCCAATCAACAATAGGATTTAATAAATAATATAGTAAACCAGATAGAATAACTGGCAGCATCACAACTGCCAAAAAGTCTAAAACAGGTGAAAATAGAAAACTAATCTTACTTAAAATAAAAAGATTCAGTCCCAATAATAAGGTTACCAAAAATACCGTAATGGCCTTGTTATCCAAAAACCACTTGAAAAACCAAGACAGGCTAAAATGTTTCTCTTTTTGTTCCATAAATACTTCCTTTCTATCGTTCTCTCATTATACCATTTTTAAATCAAAATAACTCTTTTTTAAAGTGCTTACATCTAATTGGATGTCTTTAATTGGCTTGTTTTTGTGATATAATAGTCTTATCTTTATATAGAGGTAAAGTTATGAAAGAAACTGTTTATTTTGGAACTTACACACGTCGTACTTCCCAAGGGATTTACAAGGCTGACTTTGATACAGAAACTGGTCAGCTTTCAAACCTAGAACTTTTTGCAGCTGAACCAAGTCCAACCTACCTTGCCTTTGACCAGCACCAACATTTATACACCGTTGGTAGTCAAGACGATAAGGGGGGAATTGCAGCCTATCAAACTGACGGGACTGTGTTAAATCATGTCGTTGAGGAAGGAGCTCCCCACTGTTATGTTGCTGTCGATGAAAAGCGTAATTTGGTCTATGCAGCCAACTACCATAAAGGACAGGTACTGGTTTATAAACGTCAGAAGGATGGGAGCCTTTTACTTAGTGATGTAGATCAACACAGTGGCCAAGGTCCACATGAAAATCAAGCATCTCCTCATGTTCACTATACAGATTTAACACCTGACCACTATCTAGTGACCTGCGATTTGGGTACTGACCAAGTCATCACTTATGACCTTGACCAAGAAGGAAAATTATCTAAGCTCTACACCTATCACAGCCAGCCAGGAGCAGGCTCACGCCATATCGTTTTCCATAACCACTATAAAATCGCTTATCTGATTTGTGAACTCAATAGTACTATCGAGGTTTTAATCTACGATGGTGTTGGCGAATTTGAACGTATGCAGGTTATTTCAACTTTACCAGACGGTTATGAAGGCTTTAATGGAACCGCTGCTATTCGTCTCTCTAAAGACGGTAAATACCTCTACGCTTCTAACCGTGGTCATGATTCTATCGCAGTATATACCATCCTTGCGGACGGTAGCTTAGAGTTATTAGAAATCGTTCCAACACATGGTCAGACTCCACGTGATTTTGATTTGACACCTGACCAAAAATTTCTCATTGCTGTCCACCAAGACTCTGACAATGCAACTGTCTTTAAACGTAATTGTGACAATGGTCGTCTAGCAGAACTCTCCAACGACTTCCATGTTCCCGAAGCAGTCTGCATCCGTTTTGCTCCTTAATACTCTTCAAAAATCTCTTCAAACCACGTCAGCGTCGCCTTACCGTAGGTATGGTTACTGANNCAAAACTGTGTTTTGAGCAACCTATGGCTAACTTCCTATGTTTGCTTTTTGATTTTTATTGAGTATAAAACACCATAAAAAAATGAACTTGGAATTTTCAAGTTCATTTTTTCTTATAGTCTATTTCCGACATTAATACGGTTAATGGCACGTTGCAGCGCAATCTTCGCACGACGTTCTTGGTCAATCAAGTGTTTGTCTTGTGCTTCTTCAATTGCACGTTCTGCACGAAGTTTGGCACGTTCTGCACGACTGATATCGATATCACGAGCACGTTCTGCAGAGTCAGCGACGATTGTGATCATATCATTGGCAATTTCAATAACACCGCCATTTACTGCAATCCAGTTCACGTGATCTTCGTCATCAATACGTTTCACCTTTACTTCATCAACTGCTAAAACCGCAATCATATTTTCATGTCGTGGCAAGATCCCCATCTCACCATCCAGAGTTCGAACCGATACATAGCTGGCATGGTGATCATAGACGAGACCATCTGGTGTCACGATCTGGACAGTTAACTGAGTCATAGATCACCTCTTAAAATCCCATTTTTTCAGCTTTTGCAATCACATCTTCGATAGAACCTACACCACGGAAGGCATCTTCTGGCAAGTGGTCGTATTTACCATCAAGGATTTCCTTAAAGCCACGTACCGTTTCAGTAACTGGAACATAAGAACCTGGCTGGCCAGTAAATTGTTCCGCAACGTTGAAGTTTTGTGACAAGAAGAACTGGATACGACGGGCACGAGCCACCAAGGTCTTTTCTTCATCAGAAAGCTCATCCATACCAAGGATAGCAATGATATCTTGCAATTCATGGTAACGTTGAAGGACACGTTTTACTTCTGCAGCAACTGCATAGTGCTCTTCTCCAACGATTTCAGGTGCCAAGGCACGTGAACTTGAAGCAAGTGGGTCAACGGCTGGGTAGATACCCAATTGTACCAACTTACGTTCCAAGTTTGTTGTTGAATCCAAGTGAGCGAAGGCTGTTGCTGGCGCTGGGTCAGTATAGTCATCCGCTGGCACATAGATAGCCTGGATAGAGGTTACAGACCCCTTCTTAGTTGATGTAATACGCTCTTGCAATTGACCCATTTCCGTAGCAAGGGTTGGTTGGTAACCAACGGCTGATGGCATACGACCCAAAAGGGCAGATACTTCTGAACCAGCCTGAGTGAAACGGAAGATATTATCAATAAAGAGAAGCACGTCTTGGCCTTCTACATCACGGAAGTATTCAGCGATTGTCAAACCAGTAAGGGCAACACGCATACGTGCTCCTGGTGGCTCATTCATCTGACCAAAGACCATGGCTGTTTTCTCAATAACGCCTGATTCTTTCATTTCCCAGTAAAGGTCATTCCCCTCACGAGTACGTTCCCCAACACCGGTAAATACTGAAATACCACCGTGTTCTTGGGCAATGTTGTGAATCAATTCTTGGATTAAGACGGTTTTACCAACTCCGGCACCACCGAAGAGTCCAACTTTACCACCTTTAAGGTAAGGGGCAAGAAGGTCGATAACCTTGATCCCTGTTTCAAGGATTTCAGAAGAGGTAGACAATTCATCAAAAGTTGGAGCTTTTTTATGAATTGGCTGACGCTCTGCGTCTTCTGTAAAAGGAGCTTCCAAGTCAATGGTATCTCCCAAAACGTTGAAGACACGTCCCAAAGTTTCTTTACCTACTGGTACAGAGATTGGACGACCTGTGTCCAATACTTCCATTCCACGAGTCAAACCATCTGTTGATTCCATGGCGATAGTACGAACCATACCATCTCCCAACTCTAAGGCTACTTCAAGGACGATTTTTGTTTTTCTTTCGTCATTTTTGTAGACGACAAGTGCATTGTTAATCTCAGGAAGTTTTTCCCCTGCTGCAAACAAGACGTCTACAACGGGACCGATAACCTGAGCAATTTTACCTGAACTCATCTCCTTCTCCTATTCTATATAAGATACTGTCGGTTCCTAGTTCAACTAGGTCCTAAGTTCATTTTCATACGAGCTGGACTAGAGCCTATTCTAAGGCACTAGCACCTGCTACGATTTCTGTAATTTCTTGTGTAATCGCCGCCTGTCTGGCACGGTTATACTGAATTGTCAAATCATTGATGACTTTCTTAGCATTATCAGTCGCTGTTTGCATGGCTGTCATACCAGCAGCATTCTCAGCTGTCTTGGCATCGATAATGGCACCGTAAATCATACTTTCTGCAAACTGAGGCAACAACTGCTCCAAAATTTCTTCTCGGCTGGTTTCCAATTCAAAAGTCAAGCTGTAGTCTTCATCCGCTTCATTTGGATCCAAGTCAACAATCGGAAGCATTTGTTCCACACGCATTTGACTGGTTAGCGTATTGACATGGTGGTTGTAGCAAACATAGAGTTCATCAAAGAGTTCATTTTGGTACATTTCAACAGTTTTTGAAATAATCTTACGAACTTGATCAAAGCTAGGCTGATCCGCCAAGCCACGTAATTCATAAAGTGGTTGAATACCACGAGCCTTAAAGAAATCAGCTCCCATTCCACCGATACAGATCATTTCAAAACCTGTACCGTCTGGGTGGTATTCTTCTTTCAACTCCATAACGGCTTTCAGAATAGAAGAATTATACCCTCCAACCAAACCGCGATCTGAAGTAATGACGATATAGCCTGTCTTCTTCACAGGACGGCTAATCAGCATGGGATTGGTTGAGCCACCAGCTCCATTACCATGAAGAATATCTGTCAAAAGTTTGCGAACTTTCTGAGCGTAAACTTGGAAGTTGCGAGCAGCTTCTTCAGAGCGACCTAGCTTAGCAGCTGATACCATTTGCATGGCATTAGTGATTTGACTCGTATTTTTTGTTGAGGCGATTTTTGTTTTAATATCATTTAGAGATACTGCCATCTGACACCTCTATTCTTATTGGAAGCTAGATTGATTGAGAAACTCTGTAATCGCAGCATCCAAGACTGCTTCTTCTGGCAAGTCTTTTGTATCACGAATGGTTTCCAAAATATCTGGATGTTGAGCGTCAAAGAAGGCATGGAACTCTTCCTCGAAACGAACAATATCATCTACTGGAACAGTATCCAAGAAACCATGTGTCAAAGCATAGAGAATGGTTACTTGTTTCTCAACAGGTAAGGGTTTGTGAACAGGTTGTTTCAAGACCTCAACGGTACGACGTCCACGGTTCAACTTAGCCTGTGTTGCTGCGTCCAAGTCAGAACCAAACTTAGTGAAAGCTTCCAACTCACGGTATGAAGCAAGGTCGATACGAAGTGTACCAGCAACCTTCTTCATGGCTTTGATTTGTGCAGAACCACCTACACGCGATACAGATGAACCCGCATCGATGGCTGGACGAATACCCGCATTGAAGAGACCATCACCAAGGAAGATTTGTCCATCAGTGATAGAAATCACGTTGGTTGCGATATAGGCAGAGATATCTCCTGCTTGTGTCTCGATAAATGGTAGAGCTGTAATTGATCCACCACCAAGTTCATCAGAAACTTTAGCTGAGCGCTCAAGCAAACGGCTGTGAAGGTAGAAGACATCTCCTGGGAAAGCTTCACGACCTGGAGGACGACGAAGCAAGAGTGACAGTTCACGATAAGCTACCGCTTGTTTTGATAGATCATCGTATACAATCAAAACATGCTTCCCTTGGTACATAAATTCTTCCGCCATGGCAACCCCAGTATAAGGAGCTAGGAAGAGCAATGGAGATGGTTGTGAAGCAGAGGCTGTCACAACGATTGTGTAGTCCAAGGCACCGTACTGACGAAGTGTTTCTACTTGCGTACGAACTGTTGATTCTTTTTGTCCAATTGCGACATAGATACAGATCATATCTTGATCTTTTTGGTTCAAGATTGTATCAATCGCAATGGTTGTTTTCCCTGTCTGACGGTCACCGATAATCAACTCACGTTGACCACGACCAATCGGTACAAGGGCGTCAATAGCTTTCAAACCAGTTTGCAATGGTTCTGAGACTGACTTACGTTGCATGACACCAGGAGCTGGCGCTTCTACTGGACGAGTTTTATCAGTGTGGATTTCTCCCAGACCGTCAACCGGACGACCAAGCGGATCCACAACACGACCAATCAGACTTTCACCTACTGGGACTTCCATGATTTTACCTGTACGGCGGATTGTATCGCCTTCACGAATATCTGTAAAGTCACCTAGGATGATAATACCAACGTCTGTTGACTCCAAGTTTTGAGCCATACCATAAGAGCCGTTTTCAAAGATCAACAACTCTCCACTCATGGCATTGTCAAGGCCATGAGCACGCGCGATACCGTCCCCGATATAGGTTACAACACCTGTTTCAGTCACATCAAAATTGGGTTTGAAATTTTCAATTTGTTGCTTAATTAAAGCGCTGATTTCTTGTGCGTTAATTGCCAAAAGAACACCACTTTCTATTTCAAATTTTCTTTAACAACTTTAAGTTGTTGTTTAATACTCACATCAATTGTCTTGTGATTGGCAAAAATAACAAAACCACCAATGAGACTTTCATCGATTTGTTCTTTTACACTCCTTACTTTCAGAGACATTTTCTTCTCAATCAAAGGGAGCAAACGACTCTTTTGTTCATCAGTTAGAGGATGAGCAGCAGTAATCGTCACTTCAAATCGATTTGTTTCTTTTTCAAGTCGGTCCAAGCAATCTACAAGCACATCATAAAAAAGATTTGCTCTGTGATTGTAGACCAGAACCTGGATAAAGTTTTGTAATAAAGGTGACACAGAGTCTTGGAAAAAAGCAATCGTTTTTTTCTTGTCAGACTCATCTACTGTCACTTTTTTTAAAAAAGAAGGTAAACCTGTTTCTTCAGCAACTTGCTTGATTTGAGTCAAGTCTGAAAAGATACGGGCTTCTTCTCCTTTTTCAAGTACCAATTGGACAAAAGGCATGCTGTATTTTTCAATTACCTTTACTGTTTTCTTGTCCATTAAGCTTCTCCTAGCTGATCGATATACTGATCAATGAGTTCTTTATGGGCATGACCGTCAAGGTTTTGTGAGATGATTTTACCAGCTAGGCTGATGGTCAAATCTGCTACCTCACCCTTAACGCTTTGTAAAGCTTCAGCTTTGTTTTGAGCAATTTCTTGGTTTGCTTTTTCTTTTAAGCGTCCTGCTTCTAGTTTAGCATCTGCTAAGATATTAGCCTTACTTTGCTCAGCTGTTTCCTTTGCATTTTCAATGATTGTCTTAGCTTCTTTACGGCTACCAGCCAATTCATCTTCGCGTTTTTGAGCCAATACTTCTGCTTTTTGACGGGCTTCTTCAGCTCTGTCAATATCTGAAGCAATTTTTTCAGCTCTTTCTTCGAAAATGCCTGTAATATTAGACCATGCAAATTTTTTAATCAAGACTAGCAAAAGAATAAAAGAGCCAGTGATTAAAATAAAATTACCAATCAATTCACCTACTGTTACGTGCATCAGTTACTCCTTTCTATTCCTCTTCAATATTAATCTTATTCCCTAAATACACAGATGTCAAAAGAGTAAAGACATAAGCTTGGATGCAGGAAATAAAGACAGAAAATGCAGTCCAAGCCAAATTAGCTCCAAAGGCTACTGGATACCAATAAATAGCTTGGTGGGAAAGAAGAAGTAACAAACTCGTCATGACCTCTCCTGCAAAGATATTCCCAAAAATCCGCAAAGCCAAAGATAAGAAGTTTGTAAATTCTTCCAAGATATTCATCGGTATGACAAAAACAGGACTCATAAAAGATTTTATACTTTTTTTAAATCCACGACGACGAACGCTTTCTATATGTGTCAACAAAATGACAAGAAAAGATAAGGTTAAGTCATACTGTAAATTAGCGGTTGGCGAACTCCACCAGTTAGTCCCATCGATCGTTTGAAGCTTTGTCATTAAGCCAAGGTTATTGGCAATCACCATGAAAAGAAATAAACAAAGGAAAAAGAGTGAGTAATCTTTCATGTAGCGCGAACCAATGTTAGGTTCTGTAAATCCAATAACAAAGTCATAGACATACTCAAGTACATTTTGCTTTCCTTTGGGTTTCAAGGTCATATTGCGGCTTGCCCAATAAATAAAGACAAAAATAACTCCCACAATCAACAAGGTCATGGCTAACATAGTCAGATTGAAGATAACAGGACCAATAGAGATGATTGGATTAATACTTTCTTCCATCTAAAATCCTCCCTTTTCTTCTCGTTCCATGTATTTATTTGATAATAAATGAGAAGACAAGAGTTACAAAGAAAGTTCCTTCAATAAAGGCAACACCTAAAAACATCAAACTACGAAACTCAGAAAGCATATCTGGTTGGCGTGCTACTGATTTAAACAGTCCATTCATCAATAAACCTTCACCGACAGATACGCCCATACAGGCAATACATAAGCCTAAAAATGTTAAATTCATAACGAATTCTCCTTTAAAATAAAATTTACTTACTTAGTGTAGTCCTAAAATTTAAATTTGTCAACTTTTAACCGCTATTGGAAGCGTTTAATAAAAATTATTTCCATTTTCTTTCGGATTTCACTCTATTCTGAAAAACTCGAGAGGGGAATCTCGGATTAATGTCAATTTAAAAAGATAGAGAGTTTTTAGTTTAAATAAATTGTTTTAAGATATCAACCACATCACTTCTTTTCTTAACCCGATAAGCCTTGATTCCCAATTTCTCAGCTGCCATTGCATTGTACCCAATATTGCCCAGAAAGACACAATTTCTAGGTTATAACTGGTATTTATCGATAGTTACTCATATACATCAGTCCACCTCCATACTTATGTGCGAGCCTCTCTTTGTATTATACCTCCATACTCACCTTACAGATTCTTTTGCTAATAATATCTTTGCCCAATGTAGGGATAGTCTTGTAACCTAAAGACTTCCTTGTAGCCATACCTTTTATAAAAATCAAGAGCTTGAAACTGGTAGGTATTGACAAAGGCAAAACGACAGTTTCGATTCTTAGCTTCAGTTTCTGCTTGCTGCAATAGTTTTGAACCGATTCCTTGCCCTCTCAGTTCCTCTTTTACAAATAAATACTCGATTTCTAGCCAATTTCTAAAAGTCTCTACTATCAAACCTGCCAGGAGATTGCCCTTTTCATCTTCGACATAAAGATTAAGTGGCTCACTTTCAGCTTCCTCTCTTTTTGAACGGTTATAAACACGAATCAGATTCCCTATTTCTTGCGATTTATGTGAATCCTTATTTTTCAATCTAAAGTATAGTGAAATAAAATAAAACATGCGCAAATCGATTAAGGAATTTAATCTAATTTCTAACAATGTCTTAGAAACCAAAGTATACTATTTTAACTTCAATGCACTATACATCTAATACTCAATGAAAATCAAAGAGCAAAATAGGAAACTAGCCACAGGTTGCTCAAAGCATGGTTTTGAGGTTGTAGATAGAACTGACGAAGTCAGCTCATACTAAACTAAAATTAAAAAGCATTATATAGTAGTAATATGAAATCAACTAAAGAAGAAATCCAAGCTATCAAAACACTTTTAAAAGACTCTAGTACAGCTAAATATCATAAACGCCTTCAAATCGTTCTATTTCGTCTGATGGGTAAATCTTATAAAGAGATTATAGAGCTTTTAGGCTGTAATCAAACAACGATTTGGCCAACTGTAAAAAAATATGAGGAGTTCGGACTCGATTCTCTCCTTCAAGAAACACGTGGTGGTCGTAACCATGCATATATGACAATTGAGGAAGAGAAAGCCTTTCTTGCCTGTCATTTGAAGGCTGCAGAGGCAGGAGAATTTGTTACAATTGATGCCTTATTTCAGGCTTATACAAAGGAGTTAGGTCCTTCCTACACATGTGATGTCTTTTATCAACTCTTGAAGCGCCATGGTTGGCGAAATATTAGGCCACGTCCAGAACATCCCAAGAAAGCAGACGTTCAAACCATTGTCGCGTCTAAAAATAAAATCTCAATTCAAGAAGACAAGAAAGCGCTTTAAAACCAGTAGGCATTTTCGTAAGGTTCGCTTGATGTACCAAGATGAGGCTGGTTTCGGTAGAATCAGTAAACTGGGATCTTGTTGGGCTCCAATGGGAGTAGGTCCACATGTCCATAGTCACTATATACGAGAATTTTGCTATTGTTATGGAGCTGTTGATGCCCATACAGGCGAATCATTTTTCTTAATCGCTGGTGGATGTCATACTGAGTGGATGAACGCCTTTTTAGAAGAGCTTTCACAAGCTTATCCAGATGATTATCTTTTACTCGTTATGGACAATGCCATATGGCATAAATCAAGTACCTTAAAGATTCCGACTAATATTGGCTTTACCTTTATTCCTCCATACACACCAGAGATGAACCCCATTGAACAAGTGTGGAAAGAGATTCGTAAACGTGGATTTAAGAATAAAGCCTTTCGAACTTTGGAAGATGTCATGAATCAACTTCAAGATGTTATACAAGGACTGGAGAAGGAGGTGATAACGTCCATCGTTAATCGGAGATGGACTAGAATGCTTTTTGAAAGTAGATGAGTATAACTGGTTGATGAGACTGTGAAAAGAGCATAAAGACCAGCTTGCAAGCTGGTCATACTCTTCGCAAATCTCTTCAA
>NZ_VMML01000016.1:0-55553 GCF_013277175.1 Streptococcus sp. 3167
TACATTTAGGAGAGAGAAAATAAGGAGTCTAAGACAAGCATTTCATTTGATAAGAGGCTTGGAGCTGTGAGGCTGGAGAGCCAAGGCTAAGACTAGCCTTGGTTTAGCTGAAAAAACAGCTTCAAGGGTTCCTCGTGTCAAATGAAAGCAAAATAATTGCCCTCAATCTCACCATTTTTTGGGGCATCATCACTTTCGATTGACACACCTTTTCCTATTTTTTTCATTTTTTTGCATTGCTTCTTACCGGCTACGGATGTCAAACTCTTTAAACACAATACGTAAGTCTCTTAACACTCTTTGACGCCCTCGGAATCGTTCATTTCTTAAAATGCGTTCTAGCTCTTCTTGTTTCTCTTTACTTTGTTTGTTTCTATAATCTCTTAGTGTTTCATAAAAGAGATAATAGTCATCTATCCACAGACCTCCCTCACTTATACGATGACTAATCTCACCTACTTCTTCATATGGTTCTTTATTATATCTTCGTTTGTGGCTTTCTTGCTTACGAAGATAATCTAAAATTCGATTCCGGAATTTTGTTTTGAAGTATTTACGTAAACGAGGAATATCTTCTGCCAGCTCTTCTTCTCTACTAATCAATTCATGTAGACATATCATTCCCTCTTGATCCCAATCCGACAATTCCCATAAATGAAGGTAATATTCATTTCTACACTTATACACAGTCCCTTGGACTTCTTCATACAATTCTTTAATCATAATTTTCCCCTTTCTAGATACAGTCTAACAGATTAGAAACACTTTTGGTACATTTCATCCATTCTGCACCCTTTAGCTCCTCAACTGCACAAAAAAGAGAGGTCTTGCCTCTCTTTGGGTTATTTTTCATCATTCATTTTTGACTTTACTTCATCATAAGATAATGCATGAGATTCCTCTTCTACTGCTTCAGGCATCTTTCCTGTTTCATAGAGAGATTTAATTTGTGTACTATCCAATGTTTCGTATTTCAATAGTGCTTCTGCAATCAACTTGTGAGTTTCACGATTTGACTGAATAATTTCAGCAGCTTTATTTCGTGCTTCATTCAATAATAAACGAACCTCTTCGTCAATTTCATAAGCTGTTTGTTCTGAAATTGATTTTTGAGGGCTTTGTGCACCAAACATAGCATGATTTCCTTCATATTGAACTGGACCAAGTTTTTCACTCATACCGTACTCTGTAACCATTGCACGCGCCATTTGTGTCGCCTGTTCAAAGTCGTTTGAAGCTCCTGTAGTTTGGACATTAAAGATAATTTCTTCAGCTACACGTCCACCCATTAAACCAGCCAATTGCTCTTTCATATCTTCTTTAGATAGAAGCATTTGATCTTCCTTAGGAAGTGCAATCATGTAACCCCCTGCACGACCTCTTGGTACAATTGTAACCTTATGAACAACGCGGGCATTCGATAAGACTAGGCCAACAATGGTATGTCCTGCCTCATGGTAGGCAACCAATTCACGTTCTTTTTGTGAAACTGTCTTATCTTTCTTAGAAGGTCCAGCAATCACTCTATCTTCTGCTTCATCAATATCTGAAGCATCAATTATCGATTTATTGCGACGAGCAGCAACCAAGGCTGCTTCATTCAAGACATTCTCTAAATCAGCACCAACAAAGCCTGGAGTTTGTTGAGCCACTAATTTCAAATCAACATCTTCTGCTAAAGGCTTGTTCTTAGCATGAACTTTCAAGATTGCTTCACGACCTTTAACATCAGGGCGACCAACCAATACTTTTCTATCAAAACGTCCTGGACGTAAAAGGGCCGGGTCTAGTACATCTGAACGGTTTGTCGCAGCAATGACGATAATCCCTTCATTTCCCTCAAAACCATCCATCTCAATCAATAGTTGGTTCAAGGTTTGCTCACGTTCATCATTTCCTCCACCGAGGCCGACACCACGTTGGCGACCAACAGCATCAATTTCATCGATAAAGATAATAGCTGGCGCTGCTTTTTTGGCATCTTCAAAAAGAGAACGAACACGACTAGCTCCAACTCCGACAAACATTTCTACAAAATCAGAACCTGAGATACTCAAGAATGGAACACCTGCTTCTCCGGCGACTGCTTTAGCAAGCAAAGTTTTACCTGTTCCCGGAGGTCCCTCCAGAAGGACACCTGCTGGAATACGAGCCCCAAGTTTTGTAAATCGTTTTGGATCTTTTAAGAATTCAACAACTTCAACTAGTTCTTGTTTTTCTTCCTCAGCTCCAGCAACATCTGAAAATCTTACTTTAATATCTTCTTTATTTGCAGCTTTAGCCTTACTACGTCCAAAACTCATTGGATTACGGCCATTTCCTCCTCCCATATTTCCCATCATAGAGAATAGGAAGAAGAATAAAATTCCAAATGGCACAATGGATACGAGTAGATTAATCCACATACCACTTGAACTTTCATGCTTAACAGTTACTTCTGCTTTATGGTCAGTAGCAAGTTTTTGCAATTCTGATACGGTAGTATCTGCAGGAAGAATAGTGCTGGTAAATTTCTCTACCTTAGTAACAGATGGCGTGAAAAACTGAATGCCTGTTTCTTCTCTACTTGTTTTAGGATTTTTATAAACACCCGAAACTTCGATAACACTGCCATTTGGTTGGTAGGTTAATTCTTTTACATTGTCATCGGTAATTTCTTTTACCAATTCTGTATAATTAATTTGCTCACTTTTCCCTGCAACACTACCTGTACTAAAATACTGGTAAGCTGTAACTAGGAAAAAAATAAGTAATAACCATAGAAATGGATTTTTAATTAAACCATTATTTTGTTTTTTCATTAAAAATTATTCTTTCTAATTTGAATACACGTCTTCTTTCAATACTCCAACATAAGGAAGATTACGATAATTTTCTTTGTAGTCTAAACCATAACCTACTACAAACTCATTTGGGATAGTAAAGCAGGTATAGTCTGCCTCAATTTCTACAACACGTCCTTCTGGTTTATCCAACAAGGTTGCAATCTTAACAGAAGCTGCTTCTCTTGCAATAAACATATCTCGCAAATTCTTCAAAGTTTGACCTGTATCAATGATATCTTCTACAAATAGAACATGTCTTCCTTTGATATCTTGAGTCACATCTTGTTTAATATTGATAACACCACTACTTGCTGTTCCACCATGGTAGCTAGAAACCATCATGAAGTCCATTTCAATATGTGTATCAATATGTTTAACCAATTCAGCCATAAAAGGAATAGATCCTTTTAAAATCCCGACTAAGATTGGATTTTTTCCTGCATAGTCTTTAGTGAGTTGAGCACCTAATTTTTTAGCAGCTTCTGTAATTTCATCGTGTGAAACGAGAATTTTTTTAATATCGTTTTCTAACATTTTTTTACCTATCTATTTTTTCTATATAAAGTACAGTGTTCATTATATCATTTTTCGTGTTTTTACTCAAATTACTGGTCGCAATTCCCAAAATTGAGACAATTTCACCAAATTGCTCAATAATCAGAGCAGATTTTCGCTTTTCCATAGGGATTTTCAAATCGATAAATAGACGTCTGAGTTTTTTTCTATGTCCATTTTGAATCAAAACATCTCCTGTTTTTCGATGACGAATGTGTATGGATGTTTCGCGTGAAACAGGTATTTGTTGAATTGATTCACCTTCTAAAGGAATTCCAAAGGAAAATGTGTATCCTTGATAAGATACCTGATTTTGATAGTGTAACACAAGTTCATCTTCCTTTTCATCAGCCTGCGGACTGATTTTACAAATCTGAAACTGTTGGTACTCTTTTATCAATTCATAACCATTTTTAAGCGGATGATGATACTGGCTTTTAGTTTTTAAAATTTGTCTAACTTCTTCAAACTGAGCTTTTGTAAGCTTCAAATCTGGAAAACGATTCAGATAAGTTTGAAGTAAAACTCTTTGTGTCGACTCAGAGTAAGACAATAGCTGATCTAAATTTTCTACATCAATATTGTTAGATAATTCAGCTATAGCTAAGTCATAATCTAAAATTTCATTTCCGATACTTAAGATTGCATCTCTAAATCGAGGATTTTCTTTTTCTAATTCTGGTAAATAAGCGTTTCGAATACGATTGCGAAAATAATGATTTTCCTGATTTGATGTATCTTCAAAGTGAAAAATTGATGGAAAGTCTTTTTTCTGAAAATGCAAGAAGGGACGAATGATTTCTATCTCTCCTACTACTTGCTTCTCCTTAATTCCTGATAGATAGCGCAAACGAGTGCCTCGAATCAAACGCATCAAAATCGTTTCCACCTGGTCATCAGCATGGTGGGCAGTAACTAAAGCTGTCGCACCTGTCTTTTTCATGACCTCTTGAAAAAAATCATAACGAAAATGTCGAGCACGCGCTTCTGAAAATTCTCCTGAAAAATCGCTGATATAAATAGGAAGCTCTGCTTCAGCAGCTAACTTCCTTAATTCCTGTTCTTCCCAATCTGATTCTACTCTCTGCTTATGATTCACATGAGCTAAGATCAATTCAATTTCTAACTCTTTTTGATAAGTAGACAATACCTTAAATAGAAACATAGAATCTAATCCACCAGAAAGAGCTAGCACCACCTTAGTATGCTTTTTAAAATATCCTCTCTTGAGAAAATGATTTAAAAAATCTTGTTCCCTCATTTTAGAACCTCATAAACATCCTTGGCTATCTGAGAAATTGTATCATAATCAGAATTCTTAGTGAAAATAGAAAGAATAAATGGAGAATCTGCGTAGACAACACCCGTATCATGCTTAAATTCGTCCGCATCCCCAATTTTATGAGCGACCTTCACAGAAACACCTTTGGCAATTCGCTGATTATCAAAATCTGTTTTAGTCAAAGACTCTAGCACAAATCCATTTTGATTATAAATGGCTTCCATAATCTTCCCAGCCATCTTGGAAGAAATCAATTTTTCTTTTAGATCCCAATCATCTCCCATAATGGCAGACATCTTGGATTTGAATGTGGCATCAGATTGGTTTGAAATGTAATAACCCAATAGATTATGAGCTACATTATCCGATTCTTTTGATACTTTTGTGATTAAGTCCTTGAGAGAATACTCTTTATTATCCTCTTTTTTAGGAAGACTACCACTTCCTTCTGGTTTATAAGAACCTGGAAAATCATTGACTGCTGATACGTATTTTACAGTCGTATCTAACTGATAAAGACCCTCATTTATTTTTTCTTGCGCATAATAGAGATAAGGGAGTTTCAAAATACTAGCTGCATACATCTTTTCATCTTGATTGATACCAGCTTCTTTTCCATTAGTCAGTTGCTTAACATAAATAGAGAATGAATTCTTCTGATATTTTTCAGATAACATTTCTTGAACTTTACTCATCCGATTATCTTCTTCAGAAGTTGATTCCTTATCTACCCATCCAGCCTGATCAATATGTAGAAATTCTTTTCCTTCTACAAACATGGTCTTATCGATTGATACTTGCGAATAAGCTGATGAGGATGATTTCACTTCTTTTAAATCATAAGGGCTATTATACAGTTTAAAGTCAGATTCTAACCATACTTGTTTTATTGTTGGAGTCACCTCTGACTGATCATATAAAAATCGTTTGTCTGCAGCAATAAATTGATGGTTGGATAGCTTAAATACCGGAATTCCTTGTTTATTTAAACGCCACTCGGTTATTTGAAAACTTGTTTTGGGAGTTAATTTTCCAGATTCCACTACTAAATCTTCATTCGCATAAACAGGAACCTCTCCATAAACCATAGGAGAACTTAATTTTTCTCTAAAATAAATACCAAAGTCAGATTGTGAAAGGTAATAAATTTCTTTCGAAGTATAGACGACTTCTTTTTCTGTGCTAACAACTTTTGAAATGGTCAAAAAACTTGGTAGCAACAAAATAATTAAGAATTTACGCATTCTTCCTTTCCTTTTCTTCTTGTAAACGCAATAATTGATTTTTATCAGCCAATTCTTCCAGCTTTTCATCTGACAAACTCAAAAATTGCTCTATTACGTCTAGTAAATTTTCCATTTTATCACCTTTGAAGCAAGTCAGGAATCGTATAAACTATTTCCCTCGACTTAGAATAATAGTACTTCGCTCGTGTATATTTGGCAGCATAATCCTCATCTTTCAACTTGGTAGCAAATGCTGTCTCCTTATCCTTTTCATCACTCAAAGTTTGATACTGAGTTTGCAATTCTGATAATTGCTGACGTCGTTGGAGTAATTGCTGATAACTCTGCGCTAAATTAAAAGTTGGCAAGATAAATAATAGCATAATCAAAATCAATACCCACCCCATAAAACGATTCCGTTTTTGTCGTTCTTTCATCAGGTAGCGACGACGTTGATATTCATTTTGGATAAAAGAATTATTCAATTGTACGATATTTTTAGACATTTTCTTCTACCCGTGTTTCACTGATAATTTCATACATGCCTGCTGCATCTTCTTTTTTTGTACTATCTTTCATCTCTAGTACTTTGACAAGTAGCAACTTATTGCCAAAGCGAATTTCAACTTGGTCATTAACTTTCAAGTCCGTTGAACTTTTGGCCAAGATTCCATTCACCTTGATTCTACCTTTATTTGCTACTTCCTTTGCGACTGTACGACGCTTGATAATTCGCGATACTTTTAAATATTTATCTAATCTCATCCTTATTACCTCAATTTATTATTGTACCATTTTTATCTATTTTATAGAAGAAAAATATCAAATGGAATTTTCTTTCTTAGACTCTTTTATCTCTAGTAAACTTTCTCCAAAAATCATCAGTCCTTCTAAAATTTCATAATCCTTCTTATTTCGAACATCAAATACAAGCTCCATTGATCCCTTATTCTCAGCGATGCCTGCTTTTAAGTTCGTTGCGGATAAAGCTTTAAAATAATCTTGAGCTAAAAACAGTCGTTGAGTGACTTTTTCAAATTGGATTGTAACTTTATTATCTTTTCTTTCCACACGTTGAACAAAGACCTTGTCCAAGTATGATTTGACCAAACCAATCTCTAAAAGATAGGCTACTACGTCTGGGTACTCTCCAAATCGGTCCATCAACTCTTCTTGTAACTCTTCATAGTTAACACGGTTGTCAATTTGACGAATTTTCTTGTAAATTTCAATCTTATGTCGTTGATCAGAAATATAAGTATCAGGAAGATAGGCATCAATTTGCAAAATCAACTCAGCATTCCCTTTGGTTCTTGTGTTAGCATTACCGTTTCGTTTAGCAATAGCTTCCTCTAATAACTGCGAATACAATTCAAAACCAACAGAATCAATGAAACCAGACTGGGATTTTCCTAGGAGATTCCCTGCTCCACGAATCGAAAGATCTCGCATAGCAATCTTAAATCCGGATCCCAATTCTGTAAATCCTTTAATCGCTTCTAATCTCTTTTCAGAGACTTCACTAATCGATTTTTCTGGACGATACATGAGATAGGCATAAGCAATACGATTACTACGGCCGACTCTTCCTCTTAACTGATACAAGGTTGACAAGCCCATATGGTCTGCATTTTCAATAAACAAAGTATTGGCATTTGGAATGTCCACCCCTGTCTCAATAATGGTAGTCGTCACCAAGATATCGTATTGTCCCTCAATAAAGTCTAGTAGAGTATTTTCCAACTGGATTTCACTCATTTGTCCGTGAACATAACCAATCGAAGCCTCTGGAATCAACTCCTGTAATTCTGAAACCTTCTGGTCAATCGTGTCAACTTTATTGTAAAGATAGTAAACTTGACCTCCACGCTCCATTTCACGCAAAACAGCATCACGAATGACACTATCATTCTTTTCCAAAACATAGGTCTGAACAGGATAACGATTAGTCGGCGGAGTTTCAATAACAGACAAATCTCTGATTCCCAACATAGACATATGGAGGGTACGAGGGATTGGCGTAGCGGTCAAAGTTAGGACATCCACTTGTTTCTTCAACTCTTTCAAGGTTTCCTTGTGCTTGACACCAAATCGTTGTTCTTCATCAATAATCATCAAGCCCAAATCAGAAAACACAACATCTTTTGACAGAACACGATGTGTTCCAATTAAAATATCGACTTGACCGTTTTTCAATTTTTCAAGTGTTTCAGTCTGCTCTTTTTTACTTCTAAAGCGACTCAACACATCAATATTAACTGCAAAATTTTGGAATCGTTCCTTAAAATTCGTATAGTGCTGTTGCGCTAAAACCGTCGTCGGAACTAGAACGACAACCTGTTTGTGATCATTGACAGCCTTAAAGGCTGCACGCATTGCAACTTCAGTCTTTCCAAAACCAACATCCCCAACCAATAGCCTATCCATTGGCTGAGAATCTTGCATATCCCTCTTGATTTCCTCAATACTACGAAGTTGATCATCCGTTTCAACATAAGGAAATGCATCATCAAAAGCATGTTGATCTTCATCATCAGCTGAAAAAGCAAAACCCTTCAACTGACTACGCTCAGAATAGAGTTTGATTAAATCGTCTGCTATATCCTCTACCTGGTTCTTAACTTTTTGCTTTGCTTTTTTAAAATGACCGTCATTTAATTTATTGAGTTTTGGAGCTTTCCCATCACTTGAAACATATTTAGACAGTAGATGAATCTGTTCTACTGGGATAGAGATTTGATCCCCGTTTTGGTATTGAACACTAACATAATCACGGTGAATCCCCTTGATTTCAATTGTTTCAATTCCTAGATATTGACCAATCCCATGAATATGGTGAACAACGTAATCTCCTTTTTCAAGTTCATTGTAATCTTTTAATCTCTCTGCGTTTGAAACATGCTGTCTTCGAAAACGACGTTTCAATTTCTTTTGAAAAATCTCATGTTCAGTTATCAATAAAATCTTTTCATCTACAAAATGAAAACCATGTCTTAGGTTACTCTCAATTAAGTTTACAGATTGTTGATAGATTCTTGACTTATCTCTGGAATCCAATTTAATCTGATATTCCTCTAACATATCCTCCAATGTTTTACTTCCCATTGAATTGCTAGATTGCAGGATAATAGTGTAATCCATTTTTTTGTATCGTTCAATTTCTTCTTTTAAAAAAGAAAATTGATTGAAAAACTCCTGCATAGGATATTGATTAAATTGATAAATTTGGTCAAACTTGAGATTTCCTAGTCCCTTTTGAAGATTAGAGAAAAAAGTCACCGGACTTTGTTTTTTATAGATTTGTTCAATATCAGCAAAATACTGCATATCAGAAAATGCTTTACTATTCTGTAATTCTTCTGTAAAGTACTGCGCTAATTCTCTTTCAAAGACTTCATACTGATTCATCAATTTTTGATAATCATCAAAGAATATTGGTATGTTTTTTTCAATATAATCAAATACAGTCCATGTCTTATCATAGCATAAAGATAAAAATTTCCGTGAATCAGAATGCATTTGTTTTTGGTGAAAACTTGAAAGAATTTCTTCTAAGTATGATTTTAAAATAGGTGATAACGTTTTTGAAATCTGTTTTTCTAAAGCTGACTGACCTCGTTGATAATCCTTTTCTCTCAAAATTATGTCGCTAGCTGGAAATATGGTGAGTTCTGTCTTATTTTCTTTCGATAATTGTGTTTCTACTTCAAATGACCTGATACCATCAATTTCATCACCAAAAAACTCAATTCGGCAAGGTTCTAACTGGGATATTTCAAAAATATCTAAAATATCTCCTCGAAGACTAAATTCGCCTTGAGTTTGTACTTGTGTAACTTTTCGATAGCCAATTTCCTTCAACTGATGGATAATCGCGTGTTGATCATATTCTTCACCGATTGAGATTTTTACAATACTATCTTTGAATACATTTGGAGACGGTAAAATCAATCGACTTGCTGCGATATTACAAACTAAAATCCCTTTCTTAGATGAATCAGTCAAAAAACGCAAGGCTTCAACCCGTGAAATGATTTTTTCTTGTGAAGACATCAAAAATTCTACCATAGGGGAGTCATCTACCAAAAATGGATAGACAAATTCCTCACCCAAGATAGATAGAAGATCACTAACAAGTCCTTCTGCTTCTCCATAAGTTGACGTCAATAACACAATCTTATCTTCCTGTCTCAAACTACTAGCTATTGCTAAAGCTTTTGTAGAAGTTGACAAACCTAACATTAATTGTCTTTTCTTATCTGTCAGATTTTGATGCCATTTTTTTATCTGATCATTTTCTGAGAATAAATCTAATAAGGTCACCATTTATCCGTTATACCTCTGCATCGTTTTTTCAAAGTTTTTCTCTTGTAAATAGTAGTTTACAGAGTCGTCAACTTTGTCAATAGACTGTAAAATACCGATATAATCATCCTTGTCAAAGGTACTCAAAACATGGTTAACAACTGACATGCCATTTTTAGGTCTTCCGATTCCAATCTTAACACGATTAAAGGTTTGGGTTCCAATATGTTGAATAATAGACTTGATACCATTATGACCACCTGCTGAACCTTTTGCTCTTAAACGAATCTTTCCAACTTCCATGTCAAGATCATCGTAAATGATGAGTAAATCTTCAATATCCAAACCATAATAAGTCAATAAAGCATGAACCGCTTTTCCACTTTCATTCATAAATGTCGTTGGTTTGACAAGATAAATTTTTTCTCCATTTAGGAAAAAGGATGCTAGGTCAGCTTGAAATATCTTATCATGTGTAAAAGTGACATTTTGTTTTTTCGCTAGTTGGTCAATCAACATAAATCCAACATTGTGTTTTGTTTCAAAATATTTATCTCCTGGATTTCCCAAGCCTACAAGTAATTTGGTCATTTATTTTTCCTTTCAAAAGCCAAAAGGGTTGGAATTTTTTTCCAACCTAATTGACACCATTTATTAATTTTTTAGACATTAAAGCGGAATTCCATGATATCGCCATCTTGAACGATATATTCTTTTCCTTCTTCACGCAAGCGTCCAGCTTCTTTTACGGCCTTTTCAGATCCGTATTTCACTAAATCCTCATATGACATGGTTACTGCACGAATAAATCCTTTTTCAAAGTCTGAGTGGATAATCCCAGCTGCTTGAGGAGCCTTCATACTACGTTTGAAAGTCCAAGCGCGAACTTCTTTTTCACCAGCTGTGAAGTAAGTTCCCAATCCAAGCAAGTGGTAAGCTGCACGCGTCAACTTATCTACACCTGATTCTGTCAAACCAATGGCTTCAAGAAACTCTTTTTTATCTTCATCGTCCAATTCAGAAATTTCTTCCTCAGCACGCGCAGAAATGACGACTACTTCAGCATTTTCTGTCGCTGCAAATTCACGAATTTGTTTGACATAGTCGATAGAGTCAGGTTCTGAAACCACATCCTCGTCAACATTAGCAACATAGAGCACTGGTTTAGTCGTCAAAAGGAAAAGACCTTTTACAACCTTTTGTTCCTCATCTGTAAATTCAATAGTTCGAGCTGATTTCCCATCTTCAAGGACTGGTTTAATCTTTTGAAGAACATTAAACTCAGCTACTGATTCTTTATCTTTTTGCGTACGTGCCATCTTTTCTACACGCGCATATCGTTTGTTCACCGATTCTAAGTCAGCAAGAATCAATTCTAGGTTAATGGTGTCAATATCGGCAAGTGGATCTACAAAGGCGTCTTCACGTCCTTGCTCGCGCATCACATTTTCATCATCAAAAGCACGAACTACGTGAACAATCGCATCTACTTCACGAATATTGGCCAAGAATTTATTCCCTAGCCCTTCTCCTTTTGAAGCTCCTTTTACAATCCCTGCAATATCTGTAAATTCAAATGTTGTTGGCACTGTCTTTTTAGGAGTAATCATTTCAGTTAGTTTTTGTAGGCGTTCATCTGGAACTTCAACCATTCCAACGTTTGGATCAATCGTCGCAAATGGGTAGTTTGCTGCCTCTGCTCCTGCTTTTGTAATTGCATTAAATAGTGTTGATTTACCAACGTTTGGCAAACCAACGATACCTGCTGTCAAAGCCATATTTCTCATTCTCCGTTTTCATTTCAATCCCTAATATTATAACACAAAAAGGGAAAACTTGCTAACCCTCTAACTAAGGGGGTTCAGTCAATAATTTTATTCATTTTTCGATCAAAATCATAGCGCCCCATCATGACAACATGGTCACAATTACTGCATTTGATTTTGATATCTGCTCCTACACGTGTAATTTCCCAACGATTGGCCTTTTTACCTGTTGACTTGATGGTGCAAGCATGTGGTTTTTTCATTTCAACAAAATTTCCAACTTGATACATACTATTCTCCTTTTCTTTTTCGATTATATCATAAAAGAGGCGAGCTAAGCTCAACCTCTTTCACTTAATTTGTACGAACTGGTGTAATGAGCTGCATGAAGTCTTCGTCAGTATCTGCTGGCACAAGAGTAAATGGACGAACAGCTGAGATAAAGCTAATGGTAACCTTTTCGCTATTTAAAGCTTTAAGAGAATCAATTAAGTAAGTTGGGTTGAAACTAATGGTCAAATCTTCACCAGTAACCTGATCAGTATCGATTTCTTCGTTTACTTTACCAACTTCTGGAGAGTGAACATGGGCGCTAACAATACCACCTTTAATTTCAAGTTTCACAGTACCATTTTGAGTCGCACTTGATAAAAGACGAGCACGCTCCATTGACTGGCGTAAGTTTACCACATCAAAAGTAATAGTAGTGTTAAAGTCTGTTGGAATCAAGCGATCTGTATCAGGATAGTTTCCTTCTAGGAGACGAGTATAGAAGCTAATATTTTCGCTTCTAAAGAGGATTTGGTTATTGGCAAAGAAAATCTCTACAGTTTCGATATCATCTGTAAATACCACTGAAAATTCGCGTAGAGAACGGCTAGGAATCACGACATCAAAATCATCACTATTTTTCTCAAGCATTAATTTTTTCTGGCTTAGACGATGAGAGTCTGTTGCCACTGTTTTTAGCTCCTTATGCTGACTCAATACAAAATGAACACCTGTTAAAATTGGACGACTTTCTTGTGTACTTGCAGCAAAAGCTGTTTCATTGATAATTTTCTTGAGCAATTTTGTTTCAAGAACCAAAGGAGTGCTTGCTGAAATTTCTTGGATTCGTGGATACTGTTCACTATCTTTTCCTTTTAAGGTAATTTCTGATTTGCCGCTGGTTAAAACAATTTGATTTTGTTCAATTTCTTTAAAATCAAGAGTTACATCAGGTAGGCTAGATACCACATTGATAAAGAAAGAAGCTTCAAGAAGGATCGAACCTAAAGAAGTAATTAATAGACCAGCATCTTCATTTTTTTGAGAAATAAAATTTTCAATTGAAATTTGACCATTTGAACCAATTAAAGTAACACCTTCATTGGTCACGTCAATTTTGACAGTTGATAAAATAGGAATGGCATTTTTAGAACTAATAGCTCTTTTAGTTGTATTTAAGGCTTGTAGAAATAAATTTTTATTAATTGAAAAATGAATCATGGATTCTCCTTTATTTATTTTTAGTATTAGAAGGATAATAGTAATAATAGAGTCTGTGAAATCTGTGGAAAACAGACTTTAAACAAGTCATATCAAGTTTTTTGGCTTGTTTAAAAAATGTGGATAAAAAAGATAATAAAGTAAAAGTTATCCACAACTTATTTGATTTTCTTTTTGATTGATTCAATTTCTAAGCGTAAATTATCGTCTTCATCAATCAAAGATTTAATTTTAGCATGGGCATGAATAACTGTTGTATGATCTTTTCCACCAAATTCCTTCCCAATTTTTGGAAGACTATTATCTGTTAGTTCTCTAGATAAATACATGGCTACTTGACGGGCTAACACAATGTTTTGAAGGCGTCTGCTTCCCTTCATTTCTTTGACACTAACTCCATAGAAGTTACCAACTTCATTTTGGATTTTGTCAATTGGGATGACGAGCATTTGGCTAACATCTTGTTTTCGAGCTCTAATAGCTTCTGCAGCAATATCAATAGTGATATCCTTGATATTTTTTACTCTGGCAATTAAAGTGATGTCGTTTATGGCTCCCTCAAGATCTCGAACATTTGAATCAAATTGCCCAGCTAGGTATTCTAGAGTATCACTTTGGAAATTGTAGCCTAAATGTTCCGTTTTACTTTGTAAAATGGCAATGCGTGTTTCAAAGTCAGGGGGTGTGATAGTTTGTGTCAATCCCCAACTAAAGCGCGTGACAAGCCTCTCCTCGAGCCCTTCTAAATGTTTTGGACTACGATCACTGGTTAGGACAATCTGTTTTTGCTTGTCATGAAGGGCGTTAAAGGTATTGAAAAATTCTTCCTGAGTTGCGACTTTTTTTCCGCTGAGTGACTGGATATCATCGATTAACAAAAGATCAAGACTACGATAGGTTTTTTTAAATTTTTCCATTTCCCCAAGTCTTAGGTGATCAAGAAAGTCATTAATAAAGCTTTCAGCAGGTATGTATTTGACACGTGCATTTGGAATATTTTTTAGAATTTCATTTCCAATAGCGTTTAATAAGTGAGTCTTACCAAGGCCTGGTCCTCCATAGATAAAAAGAGGGTTATAGGTCAGAGCCAAATCTTCAGAGACAGCTAAAGCGGCTGATACAGCCCAAACATTTCCATCCCCTTGAATAAAGTTATCAAAGGTATACTTTTCTTTTAATCCCGTATCTGAATAAGGAATAGATACTAACTTTGGACTATAGTCATAAAGAGTTAAATTTGTAGCTTCTTCAACTTGTGAGCTAGTCGTATCTTGAGGTTTGGTGAAAATATAGTGGGGAGTTATTTCAGCGTCATAAATTTCAAAACCAGCTACTACAATAATATCTTTTAGTTGTTTTTCCCAGACCATTTCCATTTCAGAGCGAGGTAGAAATATAGTGGCAACATTTTCCTCTACCTTGATGAGTTCAGCTTGAATAGCATAGAAATCATACATGGATCGAGTCAGTCTTTCTTGTGCAAATTCTAATATACGATTCCAAAATTGTTTTTCTTTCAATCTTTTCTCCTCCTTTACTATTTAAAAGTTTAATACTAGAGATATTTTACCATAGATAGCAAGAATTTTCCACAAGCTGTGAAAAATAATCCACAATGTTACCAAACTTTATCCACAGGTTGGGGATAAAAGAAGAAATTATTGATTTATTAAGCTTTTTATCGAAAAACATAGTGGATAACCTTGTGAGATAAAAAAATAAAAGAACAGCCTTATTTCAGGCTGTTGATAATTCTACTATATTCTTCTTGATTTGAAAAAGAAATAATGATTTTTCCACTGTCTTTTTTAGATAGTTTAATTTCTACATCTAATCCGAGTAGTTTTCTTAACTGTTTTTCTTCATTTTGTATGAAATGATTCGTTTTTTGCTGTTTCTTTTGTTTTTTCTCTGTCAGAAGAGCTTCTAACTTCCTTACAGAAATATCTTCTTCTATAATCCGTTGAAAGAAATAGTCTTGTTGTTCCTTATTTAACCCAACTAGGGAACGCGCATGGGCTTGTGATAGTTTGCCATTTTCTACTTCTGAGAGAATCTGTTCTGGCAAGGAAAGTAAACGAATGGAGTTGCTGATATATGGACGAGACTTGCCCATTTTATCTGCAATTTCAGCATGGGTGAATCCTTTCTCTACGAGAGATTCATAGGCGCGTGCTTCTTCTATTGGGTTTAAATTTTCTCTCTGTAAATTTTCAATAATGGACTGAACCATCATCTCTTGGTCTGAAATCTGTTTAACAACAGCTGGGATAGACCGTAGACCAGCTAAAAGTGAAGCCCGATAGCGTCTTTCTCCTGCAAGGATTTCATAACCAATAACAGGAGATTGACGAACAATAATCGGTTGAATGAGCCCATTTTCTTTGATAGACTGTGCTAGTTCATCTAGTTTTTCTCTATCAAATTCTTTTCGGGGTTGATAGGGATTTTTTTGTATATCTGTGATAGAAATCATTTCAAATTTTTCCATGATTCTACACTAACACATCTTTTCTCTTATGTAAAGCTTTCTTTACATAGATGTCAATTAAGATTCTAAATCACCTGAACTCTTGTCAAGTTTAATAGATGTAGTTTCTTCTTTACCGTTGCGATAGTAAGTGATCTTAATGGTGTCTCCGATAGAATGATTGTAAAGAGCACTTTGTAAGTCTGTTGATGAAGCAATCTCTTTGTCATCTACTTTTGTAATTACATCGTATTTTTCAAGGTGACCATTGGCAGGCATATTACTTTGTATCGAACGAACAACTACACCAGATGTAACATTACTTGGAATATTGAGTCTTCTGATGTCGCTTGTACTCACATTAGATAAATTAACCATCTGGATTCCCAAAGCTGGACGCGTCACTTTTCCGTTTTTTTCTAACTGTTCAATAATATTGATAGCATCATTTGCAGGGATTGCAAAACCAAGACCTTCTACAGATGTTCCTCCATTTGTGGCAATTTTACTTGAGGTAATTCCGATAACCTGTCCTTGGATATTGATCAGTGGGCCACCAGAGTTACCTGGATTAATAGCAGTATCAGTTTGGATGGCTTTTGTAGAAATGGCTTGTCCATCTTCAGATTTTAAAGATACATTTCGATTAAGACTAGATACGATACCTTGAGTGACAGTATTTGCATATTCAGAACCTAACGGACTACCAATGGCAATAGCAGTTTCTCCTACGGTTAACTTGCTAGAATCACCAAACTCAGCTACTGTTGTCACTTTTTCTGAAGAGATTTTGACGACAGCAATATCAGAGAAAGTATCCGCTCCGACAATTTCTCCAGGTACTTTAGTCCCATCTGATAATCGAATATCTACTTTGCTAGCGCCATTTATAACGTGATTGTTGGTGACGATGTAAGCTTCTTTATCATTCTTTTTATAAATAACGCCAGATCCCTCACTAGAGATTTGCTGAGAATCTGTATCAGTCTCATCATTGCCAAATACGCTATTTTGTCTATTTGCTGAATAAGTAATAACGGATACAACGGCATCTTTTACTTTATTAACAGCCTGTGTTGTTGAATTTTCGTTCTTATAGGCAGTTTGTGTAATAGTACTATTGTTGTTAGAGTTGTTTACACTACTTTTTTGAGTTAGTTGAGTTATTGAAAAACTACCCAAGGCTCCACTAAAAAAGCTAATGACGATAACGACTAATAATTGAAACCATTTTTTGTAAAATGTTTTTAGATGTTTCATATTTGCCTCCATATGTTTGAATTACTGAAAGTATAAACTGACTAGCTTAATTATAACTTAAACACAAAAGTTTTACACAAACTGTGGATAACTCTTTTGAAGCTGTGATTTTCTTAATTGAAATCTATTTTTTATTTTGTGAATAAGATGTGAAAAAATAGAGAATATGTTAGAATAGAGTCATGAAAATTAAAGTTGTAACAGTTGGGAAACTGAAAGAAAAGTATTTAAAAGATGGTATCGCAGAGTATTCAAAACGAATTTCTAGATTTGCTAAGTTTGAAATGATTGAGTTATCAGATGAAAAAACACCAGATAAGGCCAGTGAATCAGAAAATCAAAAGATTTTAGAAATAGAAGGTCAGAGAATTTTATCAAAAGTTGCTGACCGTGATTTTGTTATTGCATTAGCTATTGAAGGGAAAATGTTCTCTTCAGAAGAATTTAGTAAGCAGTTAGAAGAAGCTTCTATAAAAGGATTTTCTACTCTTACCTTTATTATTGGGGGAAGTTTAGGATTGTCATCAGCTGTAAAAAATAGAGCCAATCTTTCTGTCAGTTTTGGTCGCCTAACCTTGCCCCATCAGTTAATGAGACTAGTTCTTGTTGAACAAATCTATCGCGCTTTTACGATTCAGCAGGGATCACCCTATCATAAATAAATTGACTTTTAATTGAATTTTTGGTAGAATAATTGTGTTAGGTCTCATAGCTCAGCTGGATAGAGCATTCGCCTTCTAAGCGAACGGTCGCAGGTTCGAATCCTGCTGGGATCAATATAATAGCAAAGCTGGGAATTTTCCCGGCTTTTTTCTTAAAAAAGTACACTTTGGGAGAAAAAAATGACAGTTGAGAGAATTTTATCTAAAACGAAATTCCATTTTGTATAATGGTTTTTGTAAGTTAGCTTACAAGAAAAAACATTTTAGGAGATTTTATTATGAAAAACACAGTTAAATTGGAACAGTTTGTAGCCTTGAAGGAAAAAGACTTGCAAAAGATTAAAGGTGGGGAAATGAGACTTCCAAAAATCCTCCGTGATTTTATTTTCCCAAGAAAAAAGTAATAAAATAAGGGGAAAGAGTAATGAATTTATTTGGATTTGGGACAGTTATTGGTCATTTTTTAATTATTAGTCACAGTTACCGTTTAATTTGTAAAGGTCAAATAAAATCAAAGGAACTATATTTTTTTGGTCTCTATACATTACTAGTAGAAGCAGTACTTGAACTTTCCTTTTATCTTCTATATTTAGATGAAATAGTGATTGAAAGATTTTTATTTCCTTTGGGCCTATATTCCTATTTTCGATGGATTAAACAGTATGAGAGGGATAGAGGACTATTCCTAAGTTTACTACTATCTCTTTTATATGAGAGCACTCATAACTTTCTGTCCGTAACTTTCTCTTCTATAACAGGAGACAATTTTGTTTCACAATATCATGCCCCATTCTTTTTCGTTGTAACGGTGTTGACCTATTTTGTTGTCTTAAAAATCATTCATTATTTCCATTTGGAACTAGCCTATTTTGACAAAGACTACCTCTATCCTTTCTTGAAAAAAGTATTTTTTGCCTTACTACTGCTCCATATTGTATCTTTCGTTTCAGATATGGTAAGTACGGTTAAACATTTGAATAGTTTTGGAAGTATTTTGTCATCTATTGTTTTTATCTCGTTACTTTTGACCTTCTTTGCAATGAATTCGCATAAAGAACAAATGGAAAAAGAGATTGCTTTGAAGCAGAAGAAATTTGAACAGAAACATTTACAAAACTATACAGACGAAATTGTCGGACTGTATAATGAAATCCGTGGTTTTCGACATGACTATGCTGGAATGCTTGTCAGCATGCAGATGGCAATTGACAGTGGTGATTTACAAGAAATTGACAGAGTTTACAATGAAGTTTTGGTCAAAGCTAATCACAAACTGCGTTCAGATAAGTACACTTACTTTGATTTGAACAACATAGAAGATTCAGCTTTACGAAGTTTGGTTGCTCAGTCCATTGTCTATGCTCGAAATAATGGTGTAGAGTTTACACTGGAAGTAAAAGATACGATTACCAAGCTCCCAATTGAACTATTGGATTTGGTTCGTATTATGAGTGTTTTATTGAACAATGCTGTCGAAGGATCGGCTGATAGTTATAAAAAGCAGATGGAAGTAGCAGTTATTAAGATGGAAACTGAAACAGTGATTGTGATTCAGAATTCATGTAAAATGACGATGACTCCTTCAGGAAATCTATTTGCCTTAGGATTCTCCACTAAGGGAAGAAATCGCGGAGTCGGATTAAATAATGTGAAGGAACTACTAGATAAGTACAACAATATTATTTTAGAAACAGAGATGGAAGGCAGTACATTTAGACAAATCATTAGATGTAAGAGGGAATTTGAATGAAAGTTTTAATTTTAGAAGATGTTATTGAACATCAAGTGAGACTAGAGAGAATATTGGATGAAATTTCGAAAGAATCGAATATTCCAATATCATACAAGACAACGGGAAAAGTCCGTGAATTTGAAGAATACATTGAAAACGATGAAGTAAATCAGCTTTATTTCCTAGATATTGATATTCATGGAATTGAGAAAAAGGGATTTGAAGTGGCTCAGCTCATTCGTCATTACAATCCTTACGCTATTATCGTCTTTATCACCAGTCGATCAGAGTTTGCGACTCTAACCTATAAATACCAGGTATCAGCCCTAGATTTTGTTGATAAGGATATCAACGATGAGATGTTTAAGAAGAGAATTGAGCAAAATATCTTTTACACGAAGAGTATGTTACTTGAAAATGAAGATGTGGTGGATTATTTTGACTACAATTACAAGGGAAATGATTTAAAAATCCCTTACCATGATATTTTGTATATTGAAACGACAGGAGTCTCTCATAAATTACGTATTATTGGTAAGAATTTTGCCAAAGAGTTTTACGGTACTATGACAGATATTCAGGAAAAGGACAAACATACTCAGCGATTTTATTCTCCTCATAAGTCATTTTTGGTAAATATAGGCAATATTAGAGAGATTGATCGAAAAAATCTAGAAATTGTTTTCTATGAAGATCATCGTTGTCCTATTTCAAGATTAAAAATTAGAAAATTAAAAGATATTTTAGAGAAAAAATCTCAGAAGTGATTGACAATTAGCAAGAAATTGATATAATGGTTATATCTGCTACAGATAGAAGGTCCGTTGGTCAAGGGGTTAAGACACCGCCTTTTCACGGCGGTAACACGGGTTCGAATCCCGTACGGACTATTTTATCCGCCATAGCTCAGTTGGTAGTAGCGCATGACTGTTAATCATGATGTCGTAGGTTCGAGTCCTACTGGCGGAGTATAGATAAAAGGGAACACAGCTGTGTTCCTCTTTTTGTATCAATTTGTATCACCAAGCATTTTCATAAGGAAGTTTGTTATTTCTTGAGAACTTTCTTTTTTTCCATGTGCAATCCAAGTTTGGCAGACACCAAAAAGTGCATGAGTTAGATAGATGCTACTATATTCTAATTCAGTGGTATTTAGATTCAGTTGCATAAATCGCTTTTGTAAATCTGTACTGAGCATGATATGAAGTTTATTTCGTAAGAAATTTTGGATTTCTTTAGTCCCATTTTCAGAAAGAAGGGCAGCCAGAAGTGGTTCTGACTCTAGATATTCAAAAACTTCTAAAATAGCGTCTCTTTTGTGATGAGCATGTTTTTGAAAAATATATTCAAATGTATGAAATAGCTTGCTTTGATAGTGCTCAATCATATCATACTTATCCTTATAGTGCGTATAGAAGCTGGAACGGCTAATTCTGGATTTTTCTGCTAACTTGACAGTAGAAATTTGATCAAATGGCTGTTCCATTAGTAATTGTACCATAGCATTTTCAATAGTTCGCTTTGTTTTTAAGCGTTTGTTACTTTCTTGCATATTTCCTCCTTGTAAACAAATTAGACTATATGTCTAAAAATGGATTTTTTATATTGTAATTTAGATTTTTTATTGTATAATCTATTATATCAAAATTTTAGACAATATGTTTAAAAAAGGAGAAACTATGTTTAAAGAATGGAAAGCAATTTTTAAAAAACCAACCTTTATTATTGTCATGATAGGGATTTCTCTTATTCCAGCTCTGTACAATATCATATTTTTGTCATCAATGTGGGATCCATATGGGCAATTGTCTGACTTACCTGTGGCAGTTGTCAATAATGATAAAGAGGCTTCCTATAATGGTAATAGCATGTCTATAGGAAAAGACATGGTGTCCAATTTAAAAGAAAATAAAACCTTGGATTTTCATTTTGTAGATGAAGAAGGTAAGAAGGGTTTAGAAAATGGCGATTACTATATGGTAGTGACTTTACCAAGTGATTTATCTGAAAAAGCAGCTTCTATTTTAATGGATTATCCAGAGCAAATGCAAATCGATTATCAGACTTCAAGTGGTCATAGTTTTATTGCCAGCAAGATGAGCGATTCTGCTATGACACAATTAAAGCAGAGTGTTTCTACCAATGTAACCGAGACCTATACTAAAGCTTTATTCAACAAAATGGTCTATTTAAAGGATGGTATGAGCCAAGCAGATTCTGGAAGTGAAAAACTAACTGATGTAGCGAATCAGTTAGTGGCAGGAAGTCAAACATTAACTACTAACCTACACTCTTTAGCAGCTTCAAGTTTAACATTTTCAAATGGAACGGAGCAGTTTACTAAAGGATTATCCTCTTATGTCTCTGGTGTTGAACAACTTCATCTTGGCTTAGGGAATTTTAATAGTGGTTTAGTTACATATACTGGTGCAGTGAGTCAATTAGATAGCGGATTAGGTCAATTATCTTCTAAAAGTCCTGAATTAGTAGGAGGAATCAATCAGTTATATTCTGGTGTAGAATCCTATACTGGCGGTGTTTCTCAGCTTAATGCTGGTCTTAATCAATTTTCATCTGGTGTTAGTGCCTACACCAATGGAGTGGGAAGTCTTGCAACAGGTGCTAATCAGTTATCTAATCAATCAGCTACACTTCGAATAGGGGTGGAGCAATTAAGTGAAGGGATTCAACAACTTTCTAGCAAGTTAGATGCTTCGTCTGGGAAAAAAGATCAAATTAATCAATTATCTTCTGGTCTGAATCAGTTAAATCAAGCCATTCAAAATATTGATGTTGGAGATACAAAACAATTAGATTCTGTTTTATCAAGTATAGTATCTCTTTCTAATCAAATGTTAGCAAGTGCTCAGTCTGCTAAAGCGACTACATTAGCCAATATTCAATCGACAGCAGCTTATCAATCTTTGACAAGTGAGCAACAAGCTGAAATAAGTGCTTCTGTATCTCAAAATTCGACTGATAGTATTCAATCAGCACAGTCAATTGTAGCTGTAGTTAAAGGTTTACAGGGAAGTTTAGAAAACTTACAAAATCAATCTTCTAATCTTGCGACTTTAAAAAATCAAGCTAATCAAGTATTACCTATTGCTTCTACTTCTTTGACAAGATTGTCAAGTGGATTAACAGAGATACAAGGAGCTGTTACTAGCAAATTAGTTCCTGATAGTCAGTCGATTGCATCAGGTGTAAACGCATATACTACAGGTGTTGATAAAGTTTCTCAGGGAGCAAGTAAACTAAGTGAAAAAAATGCCACCTTGACAGGTAGTTTGGATCAACTAGTTTCAGGCTCAAACACCTTGACACAAAAATCTTCTAGCTTGACAGCAGGAGTTAGTCAATTAGTTGAAAAAACTCCAGAATTAGTATCTGGTATTGAAAAATTATCAACTGGCTCTAACCAATTGAATCAAAAGAGTCAAGAATTGATAGCAGGAGTTGATAAATTGCAGTCAGGATCTAGCCGACTAGCTGACAAATCCAGTCAGTTACTTTCAGGTGCTTCTCAATTAGAAAGTGGAGCTAATAAATTGGCAGATGGAGCTGGGAAATTAGCAGAAGGTGGAACAAAGTTAACTTCTGGATTGGAAGGTTTACAGACAGGAGTTGCTTCTTTAGGACAAGGACTAAGTAATGCTAGTGATCAACTCAAATCAGCATCTACGGAATCTCAAAATGCAGATATTTTGTCAAATCCACTCAATCTTTCCAAAACAGACAATGACCAAGTTCCTGTAAATGGAATTGCAATGGCTCCTTATATGATATCAGTTGCTCTCTTTGTTGCAGCAATATCAACGAATATGATCTTTGCGAAGCTGCCTTCAGGACGTCATCCAGAGAGCCGTTGGGCTTGGTTGAAATCTCGGGCTGAAATAAATGGTATTATAGCTGTTTTGGCAGGAATTTTGGTATATGGAGGAGTTCATCTTATTGGTCTAACGGCTAATCATGAGATGAGAACATTTATTCTCATTATCCTAACAAGTTTAGTATTCATGTCCATGGTGACCGCATTAACAACATGGAATAGCCGTATAGGAGCTTTCTTCTCACTTATTTTGCTTTTATTACAGTTAGCATCAAGTGCCGGTACTTATCCACTTGCCTTGACAAATGATTTCTTTAGAACTATTAGTCCTTGGTTACCAATGAGTTATTCAGTTTCGGGATTACGACAAACAATCTCTATGACAGGAAATATTCATCAGCAAGTCATTTTCCTAGATGCCATACTAGCTCTATTTACTGGTTTAGGTATGCTAGCCTATCAACCTAAGAAAATGGAAGAAGATTAAAAAAATCGACCGATTAATTGGTCGATTTTTTATGCCTTAGATGACTTTCGTCTGTGATTATAGGTTCCAAATAGTAAGAGAGAAGTAAAGGAACAAATTGCTCCAGTAATAAAACCATTGGGAATGAAGGAGAGTGTAATAGTTCCTTTCCCCTTGGGAACCTCAACTTTCATAAATCCAGTTTGAGCTTGTTTAATTTCTATTTTCTTACCATCTTGGTAGGCAGACCAACCTTTGTCATAAGGAATGGTGAAGAAAATGGACGTATCTTGTTTAACATCATATGTAGCAAAGACCTTGTTTTTAGAAGTTGATACTGTGACAGGTTGTTCTTTAATTTTTTGAATTGCCTCGGTGAATGTTTTGGTATCTAAACGGTAGAAGGTAGGAGATTCAAATGATACTTGTGAATTTCCAGGGAAACTAACATTGATATTGAAAGTTTTTTTCTCTTTTGTATAGCCTAGATTAAAGAAGGAGAAGATATTATCAGTTGTAAAAGTTTTCTTTTCTCCATTTACAAGGATGTCAACCTTTTTTTGTTTATCATTAGAAAAGTGAAGGTTTGTGAAAGAAAGATAAACTTGGCTGTTTTCTGGCACTTCAATTTGATACTGGATTGCTGCATCCTCATTTGAAGAACTTGTGACAATAATCAAATCATTAGTATTTTCTGTTTTGTCATAAGGGATTGTAGAAAAATAATCAAAATCGACGTTAGCAAGTTGATTTAAAAACGAGGCTTGATTATCTAAAGTATGTTCATTGAACTTGACATCATTGTAAACAGATTGACTAGCAAAGGCAATCGGAAGAGAGAATTGATTTTCATATAGGGTAAGATTATCTTTTTGATAGATATCTTTAAAACCATACTTATCACTAGGACTGTCTGAGATATTGTACTGGATACCAAATAAACTATCAGCCAAAATACTATTATTTGCATAGCGTAGATTGAGATTAGTCCCAGAGGATTTAAACCCAAGTTTATCCAAAGTAGAGCTTGCTGAACGATTTCGAACAGATGAAAATTGAGATATTCCATTGTAGTTGAATTTCATACTGTCATTTCCTGTTTGAGTCTCTAGTTTTTCAGTACGAGTAAATTGATTTCCAATATATGTTGAGAAAGATTTCATAGCTGGGATATCTCGATTATATGCACTTCGAGAAGCAAATCCCCATTCTTTAGCAATTCCGTCTATTTGAGATGAAGCATTTAAACTTATTTCAACCATTATAAATAAAGAGATTAGAATGGCAAATAGATTTACAGAGATAAACTTTTTGATAACTGCAAGGAGTAAAAGAGAATAGACAACTAAAAATTCAAGAGTCAGTAGAATATTCAAATCTGTTAAAAAAGAATAATGTGATTTTAGATAGATGGTAGCTAAAAATCCTGTTACTATAAGAAAAAGCGAAACTAAAAAATTCCAGATTTTAATTTCTTTCAGACGATTTAAGACTTCCGCTGCTGTGTAAATTAACAAGGTAGAGAAAATCCAAGAATAGCGATGTAAAAACATATTTGGAGTATGCATACCTTGCCAAAATAAGTCAAGAGCTTCTATGTAAAAGCTTGCAATTAGAAATGCAAAGAATATTACATATATGAGTTTCACGTGAAACTTAATAGATTTCAGCGTAAAAAATAAAATGGTCAAAATAAAGGGAAGTAGTCCAACAAAAATCATTGGGATGGCCCCATACTTTGTTGTGTCAAAGGAACCAATGAATTGCTTAGCAAAGAGATCAAGATACCAGCTACTTTCAGTTTGAAACTTTGTAACTTCAGTCAATTTTTCCCCATGTGTCTGTAAATCAAACAGAGTGGGAAGAGTCATAATCAAACTAGCCATACCAGCTAAAAAGGAGATAACTATGAAATCAAGAACAGATGATTTTCGAGTCTTAAAGTCCCACGAAATTTGACAGAGATACCAGAAAATAAGAAACAATACTGTCATATATCCAAAATAATAATTTTGAATAAATAAGATTGACAGACTTGTAAAGTACAATAGGAGTTTCTTTTCAGTTATCAGTAGATGTAAACCAGTTATAATTAAAGGAATCAAGATAAAAACATCTAGCCAGGTTTTTATCTCTAATTGACTGACAGTGAAACTCATCAGAGTATAGGAAGTAGATAAGGCTAGTTTTAAAGTCTGAGGGATAGATTGAAACAATTTATTCAAACTAAAAAAGGTTGACAGACCAATCAATCCAAATTTTAAGAGAGTGGTCAGATAGACAGCATCTGGCATATTCGTTAGATCAAAAAAGTAAACCAGAGGTGAAAGAAAACTACCCAAGTAATAACTAGATAGAGCATAGAAGTTTAGCCCTAGACCACTTGTAAAGGTGTAAAACAGACTACTATTTCCATGTAGGATATTTCTTAGAGCTATATCAAAAATAACGTATTGATGAAAGCCATCTCCTAATAGAGGAGATTTGTCGCTATTCCAGTAGATACCTTGAGATAGATATACTCCTATCATAATTACTACAGGAATGATGAAAGAAACAAAATAGATCCAATATGTTTTAAAAAATAATTTCATGTTACCTCATAAAATGTTAGAAAACTCAGCTGGTTAACCCAACTGAGTTTTGAATTTTTTTAGTCTTTCCAAAGTTCTTTAACTTTTGCTTGTACTTCTGCATTTTCTAGGAATTCATCATAGGTTTCATCGATACGGTCAATGACGCCATTTTTAGACAAGACAATGATATGGTTAGCTAGAGTTTGAATAAACTCGTGGTCATGGCTGGCAAAGATGATTGATTCTTTAAAGTTTTTCAATCCATCATTCAAGCTTGAGATAGATTCCAAGTCCAAGTGATTTGTTGGATCATCAAGTACAAGGACATTTGATTTTAAAAGCATGAGTTTTGAAAGCATGACACGAACTTTTTCTCCCCCTGACAAGACATTTACAGGTTTGTTAACCTCATCTCCAGAGAAGAGCATACGGCCGAGGAAGCCACGTAGGAAAGTATTGTCATCTTCTTCTTTACTTGCGAATTGACGCAACCAGTCAAGGATTGACTCTCCTCCTGCAAAATCTGCCGAGTTATCTTTTGGCAAGTAAGAACGGCTAGTAGTTACTCCCCACTTGACAGTTCCTTCATAGTCAATGTCCCCCATGATTGCACGAATTAATGCAGTCGTTTGGATGTCATTTTGACCAATAAGCGCTGTCTTATCACCTGGACGCAAGATAAAACTGATATTATCTAAAATAGTCTCACCATCAATCTTTACAGTTAGATTTTCTACTGTCAGGAGATCATTACCTATTTCACGCTCCGCTTTAAAGTTAATAAATGGATATTTACGACTAGATGGTACAATCTCTTCTAGTTCAATCTTATCAAGCATTTTCTTACGTGATGTTGCTTGTCTTGATTTAGAAGCATTAGCAGAGAAACGAGCAACGAATTCTTGCAATTGTTTAATTTTTTCTTCTGCTTTAGCATTACGGTCTGCTAGCAATTTAGCAGCGAGTTCAGAAGATTCCTTCCAGAAGTCGTAGTTTCCGACATAGAGTTTGATTTTTCCAAAGTCAAGGTCGGCCATGTGAGTACATACTTTGTTTAAGAAGTGACGGTCGTGGGATACTACGATAACTGTGTTATCAAAGTCAATCAAGAAGTCTTCTAACCATGTAATTGATTGGATGTCTAAACCGTTGGTAGGCTCGTCCAAGAGAAGAACATCTGGTTTACCAAAAAGTGCTTTGGCAAGGAGAACCTTTACTTTCTCACCGTTGGCCAATTCGCTCATGTTTTGGTAGTGTAATTCTTCTGGAATGTTTAGGTTTTGAAGGAGTTGAGAGGCTTCGCTTTCTGCTTCCCAGCCTCCAAGCTCAGCAAACTCTCCTTCGAGTTCGGCAGCACGAACCCCGTCCTCGTCTGAGAAATCTTCCTTCATGTAGATAGCATCTTTCTCTTTCATGATGCTATAAAGTTTTTCATTTCCCATGATAACAACATCAATGGCACGTTCATCTTCATAGTCAAAGTGATTTTGACGAAGAACAGAGAGACGTTCATCTGGACCAAGAGAGATGTGACCAGTAGTAGGTTCGATATCTCCGGCTAAAATTTTTAAAAAGGTTGATTTTCCGGCACCATTAGCACCGATTAATCCGTAAGTATTTCCTTCTGTAAATTTGATATTGACATCATCAAAAAGTTTGCGATCACTAAAACGTAGTGAAACATCAGATACTGTAAGCAATGTTTTTCTCCTATATGTGTAATATATTTATTCTACTAGAAAATACGGAAATATTCAAATTTTTATCTGTCAATTTTGTGTAAATTAATTTTACAGCATACTTTACACAAATCCGTGAATAGTAAGGTTGATTTATTTTGATAAATTGCGGTTATTTCATTAAAAAAATGCTATAATTGAAGGGACTATATCGAAGGAGAACAAAATGACTAAACCCATTATTTTAACAGGAGACCGTCCAACAGGAAAATTGCATATTGGACATTATGTTGGAAGTCTCAAAAATCGAGTATTATTACAGGAAGAGGATAAGTATGATATGTTTGTGTTCTTGGCTGACCAACAAGCCTTGACAGATCATGCCAAAGATCCTCAAACCATTGTAGAGTCTATCGGAAATGTGGCTTTGGATTATCTTGCAGTTGGATTGGATCCAAGTAAATCAACTATCTTTATTCAAAGCCAGATTCCAGAGCTGGCTGAGTTGTCTATGTATTATATGAATCTGGTTTCATTAGCACGTCTGGAGCGTAATCCAACTGTCAAGACAGAAATTGCTCAGAAAGGATTTGGAGAAAGCATTCCGACAGGATTCTTGGTCTATCCAATAGCTCAAGCAGCTGACATCACAGCTTTCAAGGCTAATTATGTTCCTGTTGGGACAGATCAGAAACCAATGATTGAGCAAACTCGTGAAATTGTTCGTTCTTTTAACAATGCATATAACTGTGATGTCTTGGTAGAACCGGAAGGTATTTACCCAGAAAATGAAAGAGCAGGGCGTTTGCCTGGTTTGGATGGGAATGCTAAAATGTCTAAATCACTCAATAACGGTATTTATTTAGCTGATGATGCGGATACTTTACGTAAAAAAGTAATGAGTATGTATACAGATCCAGATCATATTCGAGTGGAAGATCCAGGTAAGATTGAGGGAAATATGGTTTTCCATTATCTAGATGTTTTTGGTCGTCCAGAAGATGCTCAAGAAATTGCTGACATGAAAGAACATTATCAACGAGGTGGTCTTGGTGATGTGAAGACCAAGCGTTATCTACTTGAAATATTAGAACGTGAACTGGGTTCTATTCGTGAGCGCCGTATTGAATTTACTAAGGATATGGGAGAAGTTTATAATATGCTTCAAAAAGGTAGTGAAAGAGCACGTGAAGTTGCAGGTCAGACCTTATCTGAGGTTAAAGGAGCAATGGGACTTCATTACTTTAACTAGGTTTATTTTACAAGAAACTATCATTTCTATCTCAAAGAAAAGATAGTTTTTTATTTACCCCTGTAACATTTGACAAATTTTTATAGAATGGTATGATAGATACAATATAAAAAGAGTCAAGCTCAAAAAGAAAGAAAAGAGGAAACTTCGAATGTCTAATTGGGACACTAAATTTTTGAAAAAAGGTTTTACCTTTGATGATGTATTGCTTATTCCAGCTGAAAGTCATGTGTTGCCTAACGATGCAGATTTAACAACTAAATTGGCAGATAATTTGACTTTAAATATCCCAATTATTACCGCTGCCATGGACACAGTTACAGAGAGTCAAATGGCCATTGCTATTGCTCGTGCAGGCGGTCTCGGAGTTATCCATAAAAACATGTCAATTGCTCAACAAGCAGACGAGGTTCGTAAGGTAAAACGTTCTGAAAATGGAGTTATTATTGATCCGTTCTTCTTGACGCCTGAACATACAATTGCTGAAGCAGATGAGCTTATGGGTCGTTACCGCATCAGTGGTGTTCCAGTTGTTGAAACACTTGAAAATCGTAAATTGGTTGGTATTTTGACAAACCGAGATCTTCGTTTTATTTCAGATTATAATCAACCAATTTCAAACCATATGACTAGTGAAAATCTTGTTACTGCTCCTGTGGGTACGGATCTTGCAACGGCTGAGAGTATTCTTCAAGAGCATCGTATTGAAAAACTTCCGTTGGTCGATGAAGAAGGCAGTCTTTCTGGTTTGATCACTATCAAAGATATTGAAAAAGTTATTGAGTTTCCAAATGCGGCTAAAGATGAGTTTGGTCGTCTTCTAGTTGCAGGTGCAGTAGGTGTTACTTCAGATACATTTGAACGTGCAGAGGCTCTTTTTGAGGCAGGAGCGGATGCGATTGTTATTGATACTGCACATGGTCATTCTGCAGGTGTCTTGCGTAAAATTGCTGAGATTCGTGCTCATTTTCCAGATCGTACTTTAATTGCTGGAAATATTGCTACTGCTGAAGGTGCACGTGCTCTTTATGAAGCAGGTGTAGACGTTGTCAAGGTTGGGATTGGTCCAGGTTCTATCTGTACTACTCGTGTGATTGCAGGTGTTGGTGTTCCGCAAGTAACAGCTATCTACGATGCTGCAGCTGTTGCGCGTGAATATGGTAAGACTATCATTGCTGACGGTGGAATCAAGTATTCTGGAGATATTGTAAAAGCACTTGCGGCTGGTGGAAATGCTGTTATGCTTGGATCAATGTTTGCTGGAACTGATGAAGCACCAGGTGAAACTGAAATCTTCCAAGGACGTAAGTTCAAGACTTACCGTGGTATGGGATCAATTGCTGCTATGAAGAAAGGTTCAAGCGATCGTTACTTCCAAGGTTCTGTTAATGAAGCAAACAAACTTGTTCCAGAAGGAATTGAAGGTCGTGTTGCTTATAAAGGTGCGGCAGCTGATATTGTCTTCCAAATGATTGGTGGTATTCGCTCTGGTATGGGTTACTGTGGTGCAGCTAACCTTAAAGAACTACACGATAATGCTCAATTTATTGAAATGTCTGGTGCTGGTTTGAAAGAAAGCCACCCTCACGATGTACAAATTACGAATGAGGCACCAAATTATTCTATGTAAAAGAAATGAAAAGAACTCCTGCGAAAACAGGAGTTCTTTTACAATGCTGTTAAGTTTTATTTACAACAACTTTACCATCTTGAATAGTGAAAATACTTAGATTTTCTGGCAGATTTTGAAGATGGTCTAAGCTTGTTGTTGTGATAAAGGTTTGGATTGAATGAGAAATCGTTTCTAATAATTTTAGTTGTCTAGTGTTGTCAAGTTCACTCATCACATCGTCAAGCAATAATATCGGAGATTCTGTAGTAATACTTTCCATTAATTCGATTTCTGCTAATTTTATAGAAAGGACGAGACTACGATGTTGCCCTTGACTTCCGAAACTAGCATCCATCCCATTTATATAAAAAGAAATGTCATCTCGATGAGGACCGACACCAGTATTCTTTTTAAATAAATCTCTGGATCTACTTTTTTCTAAAGCAATTTTGAAAGATTCTGATAAGTCTTCTTTGTCAGTTATCTTTACAGAAGATTGATAGGATAGTGACAGTTCTTCAATCTGATTAGAAAGTTCAAAATGTTTCTTACGACCAAAATGCTCTAGTTTTTTTATGAAATCTAAGCGGTGATTCATTACACGACATCCATAATCAACTAGCTGATCATCTAAGACTGAAAGGAAGGTTTCATCTATTTTTTGAGCTGATTTTAGGTAAGTGTTTCTTTGTTTTAGGATGTGGTTATAATTGGTTAAATCTGATAAATAGATTGGCTTAATTTGCCCAAGCTCCATATCAATGAATTTTCGTCGAACTGAAGGTGCCCCTTTAATTAGTTGTAAATCTTCAGGAGCAAATAAGACAACATTCATGTGTCCTACATAGTCTGAAAGTCGTGCCTGTTTTAAGTGATTAACTTTTGTAACACGTCCTTTTTGTGTTAGTTCAATTTCGAGAGGAATAGATCCCGTTTTTTTCTGAACGAGACCTGAAAGATGAAGTTGTTCCTCATCAAAATGAATGAGATTTTTATCTGTTCGAGTTCGATGGCTACGTGTTAAGGCTAAAAAATAGATAGCCTCTAACATATTTGTTTTACCTTGTGCATTACGTCCTAAAAAGACATTTAATTTAGGATTAAAGTCTATTTTCGTCTCTTTGTAGTTACGAAAAGTTTTGAGAGATAGGTGTTGTAGCCACATGATTATCTACCAGGGAATCGTGGAGCTTGTTTGCTTTTTGGTGATGAAGCAGGTTTCGATTTGTCTTTTTTAACTCCCTTATTCATCTTTTTGACAAGTTTAGCGATCCGTTCTTTTTCAACTTTATCAGCTTGGTATTCATCTTGTTCTTCAGAAGTAGGTTGTGTCAACAAGATGTCAATGTTCATGTCAGGGATGTCAACTTTATCGCCAATACGAAGTTTTTTTCCACGACGACTCTCTAATTCCCTATTAAAGTAAACAGAATGTTCAGAGAGAAATGATTTAATAGCTCCTCCGCTATGTGTAATTCCAAGTTCTTTGAGTAGTGCTTGGAGGGTAATAAATTCTTCAAATAATTTGTATTCCATAATTCACCTCAATCTTTGGTATTATACCATATTTTCCTAAAAATAGTGAGAGAGACAGCTAGAAATGTAAGCGATTTTTATTTCAAAAGTGTTACAGGGAACAAGAAAATTTCAGGTTTTCGTGATATAATAGAAGTCTGTATATAAGGAGGTAAATCATGGAGTTAGTGCATGGAATTTCAACACATTTTATCCAATCAAAAAAGTTTAAAACAAACAAAATTACCGTGCGTTTTACCGCTCCATTATCCCTTGATACGATTGCAGGTCACATGTTGAGTGCAAGTATGCTAGAGACTGCTAATCAGATGTACCCCACTTCTCAAGATTTGAGGAGACACTTGGCCAGTCTATACGGTACAGATATGTCAACCAATTGTTTCAGAAGAGGGCAAAGCCACATTATAGAATTGACATTTACCTATGTTCGTGATGAGTTTTTAAGTAGGAAAAACGTGCTAACTTCTCAGATTTTGGAACTTGTAAAAGAAACTCTTTTTTCACCCGTAGTAGTTGATAATGGGTTTGATCCGGCCTTATTTGAAATTGAGAAAAAACAATTGCTAGCAAGTTTAGCAGCTGATATGGATGATTCTTTTTATTTTGCACATAAAGAATTGGATAAATTGTTTTTTCATGATGAACGTCTTCAATTGGAATATAGTGATTTACGAAATCGTATTTTAGCTGAAACTCCACAAAGTTCTTATTCTTGTTTCCAAGAATTTTTGGCCAATGATCGAATAGATTTCTTTTTCCTAGGTGATTTTAATGAGGTTGAAATTCAAAATGTATTAGAATCATTTGGCTTTAAAGCTCGAAAAGGAGATATGAAGGTTCAGTATTGTCAACCTTATTCCAATATCCTTCAGGAAGGTATGGTTCGGAAAAATGTGGGACAGTCTATTTTAGAGTTGGGATATTATTGCTCTGCTGAATATGGCGATGAGCAACATTTACCCATGATTGTAATGAATGGTTTACTTGGTGGATTTGCTCATTCTAAGCTCTTTACAAATGTCCGTGAAAATGCTGGATTAGCTTATACCATTTCAAGTCAGCTTGATTTATTTAGTGGATTCTTGAGAATGTATGCTGGTATCAATCGAGAAAATAGGAATCAGGCTCGAAAAATGATGAATAATCAATTACTTGATTTAAAAAAAGGTTATTTTACAGAGCTTGAGCTAGAGCAGACCAAGGAAATGATTCGTCGGTCTTTGTTGCTTTCTCAAGATAATCAAGGTTCATTGATTGAACGTGCTTATCAAAATGCCTTACTTGGAAAATCTTCAGCAGACTTTAAAGGTTGGATTGCAAAACTCGAGCAAGTTGACAAAGATGCTATTTGTAGAGCAGCTAATAATGTGAAACTACAGGCGATTTACTTTATGGAAGGAATAGAATGACAAAGGTTGTTTTTGAAGAAAAATACTATCCAGCTGTAAAAGAAATGATTTATCGAACTCGTTTGTCAAATGGATTAACAGTTGTTCTTTTGCCTAAAAAGGAATTTAAAGAGGTTTACGGGAGTGTCACTGTACAGTTTGGTTCGGTAGATACGCTTGTCACAGAAGTTGACGGAGATGTAAAAGAATATCCTGCGGGAATTGCTCATTTTCTTGAACATAAATTATTTGAGAGAGAAGATTCTAGCGATTTGATGTCTGCTTTTACGAGTCTAGGTGCAGATAGTAATGCCTTTACAAGCTTTACAAAAACAAGCTATCTTTTTTCAGCAACGGATCATTTTTTAGAAAATTTAGATTTACTTGATGAATTGGTAACATCAGCACATTTTACTGAAGATTCCATTTTAAGAGAGCAGGATATTATTCAGCAAGAACGAGAAATGTATCAAGATGATCCAGATTCGTGTTTATTCTTTTCAACCTTAGCGAATTTGTATCCAGGTACACCTTTAGCGACGGATATAGTTGGAAGTGAGGAGTCCATTTCCCAAATAAATCTAACTAATTTGCAAGAAAATTTTGCAAGATTTTACAAACCTGTAAACATGTCTCTGTTTTTAGTTGGTGATTTTGATGTAGAGAAAGTACAGGACTATTTTGAAAGAAAAAAACTGAAAGATTTAGATGTTCAGGAACTAGCAAGAGAAAAGTTTCTTTTACAGGCTGTAAAGCAAACAGACAGTATGAGAATGGAAGTATCTTCTCCCAAACTAGCGATTGGAGTTAGAGGTAAGCGAGAAGTTGCTGAGGCGGATTGCTATCGACATCATATTTTATTAAAATTATTGTTTGCAATGATGTTTGGTTGGACTTCGGATCGTTTTCAAAAATGTTATGAATCAGGTAAAATAGATGCTTCCTTATCTCTTGAAATTGAAGTAACAAGTCGTTTTCATTTTGTTATGTTGACAATGGATACGAAAGAGCCAGTTGCTTTATCCCATCAATTTAGGAAGGCCATTCGTAATTTTACAAAGGATTTAGATATTACAGAGGATCATTTAGATATTATCAAAAGAGAGATGTTTGGAGAATTTTTCAGTAGCATGAACTCTCTTGAATTGCTTGCAACGCAATATGATGCTTTTGAACATGGTGAGACAATTTTTGATTTGCCGAAAATTTTACAGGAAATTACTTTAGAGGATGTCCTTGAAGCAGGGCATCACTTAATAGATGAAGGGGATATAGTTGATTTCACAATATTCCCATCGTAGTAACCTATCATAATAGACACTAGAAAGAAGGGATGACAAGTATGAGAAAAAAAACAATTGGTGAGGTTTTACGATTAGCTAGAATCAATCAGGGATTGAGTTTAGATGAATTGCAGAAAAAGACAGAAATCCAGTTAGATATGTTGGAAGCAATGGAAGCAGACGATTTCGATCAACTTCCAAGTCCTTTTTACACGCGTTCTTTCTTGAGAAAATATGCATGGGCTGTTGAGTTAGATGACCAAATTGTCTTGGATGCTTATGATTCTGGGAGTATGATTACTTATGAGGAAGTAGATGTTGATGAAGACGAGTTGACAGGGCGCAGACGTTCAAGTAAGAAAAATAAGAAAAAACCATCCTTTTTACCTTTATTTTATTTTATCCTTTTTGCCTTATCTATTTTAATTTTTGTGACCTATTATGTTTGGAACTATATTCAAACTCAACCAGAGGGGCCTTCTCTTTCTAATTACAGTGTGGTTCAATCAACAAGTTCAATAAGTTCAACTAGCTCTGTTCCCCACTCCTCAAGTAGTAGTTCATCTAGCAGTTCTTCTAGTATAGAATCAGCTATAAGTGTATCAGGTGAAGGAAATCATGTAGAAATCGCTTATAAGACAAGTAAGGAAACAGTTAAATTGCAATTGGCAGTTTCAGATGTTACAAGTTGGGTCAGCGTTTCAGAAAGCGAACTTGAGGGCGGTGTAACCTTATCGCCAGAGAAGAAAAGTGCAGAAGCAACAGTTGCAACTAAAAGTCCTGTAACAATTACCTTAGGTGTTGTAAAAGGTGTTGCTTTGACAGTAGATAATCAGACTGTTGATTTATCGAAATTAACAGCTCAGACTGGACAAATCACTGTAACCTTTACTAAAAATTAAGGAAAAACGAATGAAAAAAGAACAAATTCCCAATCTTTTAACAATAGGTCGAATTCTCTTTATACCTATTTTTATCTTTATTTTAACGATAGGAAATTCGATAGAGAGTCATATAGTGGCAGCTATTATCTTTGCTATTGCTAGTATTACAGATTATTTAGATGGATATTTAGCTCGTAAATGGAATGTGGTCAGTAATTTTGGTAAATTTGCAGATCCTATGGCGGATAAGTTACTAGTTATGTCGGCTTTTATTATGCTGATTGAGTTAGGTATGGCTCCAGCTTGGATTGTTGCAGTGATCATCTGTCGTGAGTTGGCTGTGACAGGTTTAAGGCTTTTATTGGTTGAAACTGGTGGAACAGTTTTAGCAGCAGCAATGCCTGGAAAAATTAAAACTTTTAGTCAGATGTTTGCCATTATTTTCTTGCTATTACATTGGACTTTGCTTGGTCAAGTTCTACTTTATGTGGCCTTGTTTTTCACTATCTACTCTGGCTATGATTATTTCAAGGGTAGTGCCTATGTATTTAAAGGGACATTTGGTTCGAAATGAAATCAATAATTGATGTAAAAAATCTTTCTTTTCGTTATAAGGAAAGTCAAGAATACTATGATGTGAAGGATATTACGTTTCACGTGAAACGTGGAGAATGGCTTTCGATTGTAGGGCATAATGGTAGTGGTAAATCAACGACGGTTCGATTAATTGATGGCTTACTGGAAGCAGAATCTGGAGAGATTGTAATAGATGGTCAACGGTTGACTGAGGAAAATGTTTGGAAAATACGTCGTCAAATCGGTATGGTTTTTCAAAATCCAGACAATCAATTTGTTGGAGCGACTGTTGAAGATGATGTAGCCTTTGGTTTGGAAAATCAGGGTCTTTCTCGTCAAGAAATGAAAAAGAGAGTGGAGGAAGCTCTAGATTTGGTTGGCATGTTGGACTTTAAAAAGAGAGAGCCGGCGCGTCTATCAGGTGGCCAAAAACAACGTGTGGCCATTGCAGGTGTTGTAGCCCTAAGACCAGCTATTTTAATCTTAGATGAAGCAACGAGTATGTTGGACCCTGAGGGGCGTAGAGAACTGATTGAGACAGTACAGGGAATTCGGAAAGACTATGATATGACGGTCATTTCTATTACCCATGATTTGGAAGAAGTTGCCATGAGTGACCGCGTATTGGTCATGAAAAAAGGGGAAATTGAATCAACTAGTAGCCCAAGAGAACTTTTCTCTCGAAATGATTTAGATCAAATTGGATTAGACGATCCTTTTGCCAATCAAGTAAAATATTCTTTGAGCCAGAATGGCTATGATTTACCTGAAAATTATTTGACAGAAAGTGAGCTAGAGGATAAATTATGGGAATTGCTCTAGAAAATGTGAGTTTTACATATCAAGAAGGGACTCCCTTAGCTTCAACAGCTTTGTCGGATGTTTCTTTGACGATTGAAGATGGTTCTTATACGGCTTTAATTGGGCACACAGGTAGTGGTAAATCAACTATTTTACAACTCTTAAATGGTTTATTGGTGCCAAGTCAAGGGAGTGTGAGGGTTTTTGATACCTTAATCACCTCGACTTCTAAAAATAAAGATATTCGTCAAATTAGAAAACAGGTTGGCTTGGTATTTCAGTTTGCTGAAAATCAGATTTTTGAAGAAACGGTTTTGAAAGACGTTGCTTTTGGACCGCAAAATTTTGGAGTTTCTGAGGAAGATGCGGAGCAGATTGCGCGTGAGAAACTGGCTTTGGTTGGAATTGATGAATCACTTTTTAATCGTAGTCCGTTTGAGTTGTCTGGTGGACAAATGAGACGTGTCGCCATTGCAGGCATACTTGCCATGGAACCAGCTATATTAGTCTTAGATGAGCCAACAGCTGGTCTAGATCCTCTAGGGAGAAAAGAGTTGATGACCCTGTTCAGAAAACTCCACCAGTCAGGGATGACCATCGTCTTGGTAACACATTTGATGGATGATGTTGCTGAACATGCGAATCAAGTCTATGTGATGGAAAAGGGACGTCTAGTTAAGGGTGGTAAGCCAAGTGATGTCTTTCAAGATGTTGTCTTTATGGAAGAAGTGCAGTTGGGAGTACCTAAAATTACGGCCTTTTGTAAACGATTGGCTGATAGAGGCGTGTCATTTAAACGATTACCGATTAAGATAGAGGAGTTCAAGGAGTCGCTAAATGGATAGTATGATTTTAGGGCGTTATATCCCAGGGGATTCGATTGTTCACCGATTGGATCCACGTAGCAAATTGCTTGCTATGATGCTACTGATTTTGATTGTGTTTTGGGCTAATAACCCCTTGACGAATCTGATTCTTTTTATAGCGACAGGGATATTTATTGCCTTGTCAGGAGTATCTCTTTCATTTTTTATTCAGGGCTTGAAGTCTATGTTTTTCTTGATTGCCTTCACAACTATTTTTCAACTATTTTTCATTTCTAATGGGAATGTTTTATTTGAGTTTTCGTTTGTGAGAATCACGGATTATTCTTTGCAACAAGCTGGAATTATTTTTTGTCGTTTTGTATTGATTATTTTCTTTTCAACTTTGTTAACCTTAACGACCATGCCCTTAAGTTTAGCATCAGCTGTCGAAGCTTTGTTAGCGCCTTTAAAGCGTGTGAAAGTTCCAGTTCATGAAATTGGATTGATGCTGTCCATGAGTCTACGTTTTGTCCCAACATTAATGGATGATACGACGCGGATTATGAATGCGCAGAAAGCGCGTGGAGTGGATTTTGGTGAAGGAAGCATTGTTCAAAAAGTAAAGGCGATGATTCCCATTTTGATTCCTCTTTTTGCAACAAGTTTAAAACGTGCGGATTCCTTGGCTATCGCTATGGAAGCGCGTGGTTATCAGGGTGGAAAAGGCAGAAGTCAATACCGACAATTGAAATGGACTCTAAAGGATACGCTGACCATTCTTGTTATTATCGTACTTGGTTGTTGCTTATTTTTCTTAAAATCTTAGTAGCTTTCAGGAATTGATAAAAAAGTTACTGTAACAGTTCTTGATATAAAGGTAGGGATATGAACCGTTTTAAAAAATCAAAATATGTCATTATTGTTTTTGTCACTGTTCTGCTTGTCTCAGCTCTCTTAGCGACGACTTATTCAAGTACAATTGTGACAAAATTAGGAGATGGAATCTCATTGGTTGATAGGGTTGTGCAAAAACCTTTTCGGTGGTTTGATTCTGTCAAATCAGATTTGGCTCATTTGACACGAGCATATAATGAAAATGAAAGTTTGAAGAAACAGCTTTACCAGTTAGAAGTCAAATCAAATGAGGCGGAAAGTTTAAAGACGGAAAATGAACAACTGCGTCAATTGCTTGATATGAAGTCTAAATTGCAAGCCACAAAGACTTTGGCAGCAGATGTTATTATGCGTTCTCCGGTATCTTGGAAGCAGGAGTTGACCTTGGATGCAGGTAGATCAAAAGGTGCTTCTGAGAATATGTTAGTAATTGCAAACGGTGGTTTGATTGGGAGTGTTTCAAAAGTGGAGGACAACTCTACTATGGTCAACCTTCTGACAAATACGGAAAATGCTGATAAGATTTCTGTTAAAATTCAACACGGCACTACCACAATTTATGGTATTATTGTTGGCTACGACAAGGAAAATGAAGTTCTTAAAATTAGCCAATTAAATAGTAATAGCGATATTAGTTCAGGCGATAAGGTGACAACGGGTGGATTAGGAAACTTTAATGTTGCGGATATTCCTGTTGGTGAAGTGGTTGCCACAACGCATAGTACAGACTATTTGACACGAGAAGTAACTGTTAAATTGAGTGCAGATACTCATAATGTGGATGTGATAGAATTAGTGGGGAATTCATAATGAGACAGTTGAAGCAGGTTGGAGTATTTTTATTGCTTCCTTTCTTTGTTCTAATTGACGCCCATATTAGCCAGCTTCTGGGCTCATTTTTCCCCCATGTACATTTGGCTAGTCATTTTCTGTTTCTATTTCTCTTATTTGAGACGATAGAAGTATCAGAGTATCTCTATCTAGTCTATTGTTTTGTTATAGGCTTGGTTTATGATGTTTACTTTTTCCATCTAATAGGGATTGCAACTCTCTTATTTATCTTATTGGGAGCCTTCCTTCATAAATTGAATAGTGTTATTTTGTTGAATCGTTGGACAAGAATGCTAGCTATGATTGTGCTGACATTCCTGTTTGAAATGGGTAGTTATCTTTTGGCTTTTATGGTAGGGTTGACAGTAGATAGCATGTCGATTTTTATAGTCTATAGCTTGGTACCGACGATGATTTTAAATTTTTTATGGATTACTGTTTTTCAATTTATTTTTGAAAAATATTATCTATAAGAACGACATATAAATGTAACAAAGGCGTAATGTTTATTGGAATTTTTTTTGGTATACTAGTATTGTCTTAAACAGAAGGAGTATTTATTAGCCATGAAGAAAAAAATCTTAGCCTCGCTTTTATTAAGTACAGTAATGGTTTCCCAGGCAGCAGTATTGACGACTGCCCATGCAGAAACGACTGATGACAAAATTGCTGCTCAAGATAATAAAATTAGTAATTTAACAGCACAACAAGAAGAAGCACAAAAACAAGTTGATCAAATTCAGGAGCAAGTATCTGCGATTCAAGCAGAGCAATCTAACTTGCAATCTGAAAATGATAGATTACAAGCAGAATCTAAGAAACTCGAGGGTGAGATTACAGAACTTTCCAAAAACATTGTTTCTCGTAACCAATCTTTGGAAAAACAAGCTCGTAGTGCTCAAACAAATGGAGCTGCAACTAGCTATATCAATACCATTGTAAACTCAAAATCAATTACAGAAGCTATTTCACGTGTTACTGCAATGAGTGAAATCGTATCTGCGAACAACAAAATGTTAGAACAACAAAAGGCAGATAAAAAAGCTATTTCTGAAAAACAAGTAGCAAATAATGATGCTATCAATACTGTAATTGCTAATCAACAAAAATTAGCTGATGATGCTCAAGCATTGACTACGAAACAGGCAGAACTAAAGGCTGCTGAATTGAGTCTTGCTGCTGAGAAAGCGACAGCTGAAGGGGAAAAAGCAAGTCTATTAGAGCAAAAAGCAGCAGCTGAGGCAGAGGCTCGTGCAGCTGCGGCAGCAGAAGCAGCTTATAAGGCAAAACAAGTAAGTCAACAACAAACAGTTGTTGCTTCTGGAAATACGACTTTTGCAGCACAGGTTCAAGCTGTAGCTTCTTCGGAATCAACAACATATACTCCTGTGGCAGTCAAACAACGCCCAACATACAGTACAAATGCTTCAACTTATCCAATTGGTGAATGTACATGGGGAGTTAAAACATTAGCACCTTGGGCTGGAGACTATTGGGGTAATGGAGCACAGTGGGCCACAAGTGCAGCAGCAGCAGGTTTCCGTACAGGTTCAACACCTCAAGTTGGAGCAATTGCATGTTGGAACGATGGTGGATATGGTCACGTAGCGGTTGTTACAGCTGTTGAATCAACAACACGTATCCAAGTATCAGAATCAAATTATGCTGGGAATCGTACAATTGGAAATCACCGTGGATGGTTCAATCCAACAACGACTTCTGAAGGTTTTGTAACATATATTTATGCAGACTAATTATAGAGGGACTCGAATAGAGCCCTCTTTTCAGATTTTACCAGAGACAATAACTATTAAAAATCCCATCAAAATAGCTTGAAAATATCGAAAAAGTATGGTAGAATAAAAATTGTCGTATGAACGATAATACTCATTCTTGATGAATTGTGAAGCAGTTGCCCTTGGGTCGTTTTGCGAGTTGAAGTCAAGAAGAGGAAAAAACAAAAAGGAGAAATACTCATGGCAGTAATTTCAATGAAACAACTTCTTGAGGCTGGTGTACACTTTGGTCACCAAACTCGTCGCTGGAACCCTAAGATGGCTAAGTACATCTTTACTGAACGTAACGGAATCCACGTTATCGACTTGCAACAAACTGTAAAATATGCTGACCAAGCATACGACTTCATGCGTGATGCAGCAGCTAACGATGCAGTTGTATTGTTCGTTGGTACTAAGAAACAAGCAGCTGATGCAGTTGCTGAAGAAGCAGTACGTTCAGGTCAATACTTCATCAACCACCGTTGGTTGGGTGGAACTCTTACAAACTGGGGAACAATCCAAAAACGTATCGCTCGTTTGAAAGAAATCAAACGTATGGAAGAAGATGGAACTTTCGAAGTTCTTCCTAAGAAAGAAGTTGCACTTCTTAACAAACAACGTGCGCGTCTTGAAAAATTCTTGGGTGGTATCGAAGATATGCCTCGTATCCCAGATGTGATGTACGTAGTTGACCCACATAAAGAGCAAATCGCTGTTAAAGAAGCTAAAAAATTGGGAATCCCAGTTGTAGCGATGGTTGACACAAATACTGATCCAGATGATATTGATGTAATCATCCCAGCTAACGATGACGCTATCCGTGCTGTTAAATTGATCACAGCTAAATTGGCTGACGCTATCATCGAAGGACGTCAAGGTGAGGATGCAGTAGCAGTTGAAGCAGAATTTGCAGCTTCAGAAACTCAAGCAGATTCAATTGAAGAAATCGTTGAAGTTGTAGAAGGCGACAACGCTTAATTTATATAAATAGTAATTACCTAGGAGGGCGGGGCTTAGCCCGGCTCTCCTATTTTTAAAAAATATAGGAGAATCAAAATGGCAGAAATTACAGCTAAACTTGTAAAAGAGTTGCGTGAAAAATCTGGTGCCGGTGTTATGGACGCTAAAAAAGCGCTTGTAGAAACAGACGGTGACATCGAAAAAGCGATTGAATTGCTTCGTGAAAAAGGTATGGCTAAGGCAGCTAAGAAAGCTGACCGTGTTGCTGCAGAAGGTTTGACTGGTGTTTATGTTGACGGTAACATTGCAGCAGTTGTTGAAGTAAATGCTGAAACTGACTTCGTTGCGAAAAACGCTCAATTTGTTGAGTTAGTAAACGCAACAGCTAAAGCAATCGTTGAAGGAAAACCAGCTAACAACGAAGAAGCTCTTGCTTTGACAATGCCTTCAGGTGAAACTCTTGAAGCTGCATACGTATCTGCAACAGCAACTATCGGAGAAAAAATCTCATTCCGTCGCTTTGCATTGATTGAAAAAACAGACGCACAACACTTTGGAGCTTACCAACATAACGGTGGACGTATCGGTGTTATCTCTGTAATCGAAGGTGGAGACGAAGCACTTGCTAAACAAATTTCAATGCACATCGCAGCGATGAAACCAACAGTTCTTTCATACAAAGAATTGGATGAGCAATTTGTTAAAGATGAGTTGGCACAATTGAACCACGTTATCGACCAAGATAACGAAAGTCGTGCAATGGTTAACAAACCAGCTCTTCCACACTTGAAGTATGGATCAAAAGCACAATTGACTGATGAAGTGATTGCTCAAGCTGAAGCTGACATCAAAGCTGAGTTGGCTGCAGAAGGCAAACCAGAAAAAATCTGGGACAAAATTATCCCAGGTAAAATGGATCGCTTCATGCTTGACAACACTAAAGTTGACCAAGCTTATACACTTCTTGCACAAGTTTACATCATGGATGACAGCAAGACAGTTGAAGCATACCTTGAATCAGTTAACGCTTCAGTAGTTGAGTTCGCTCGCTTTGAAGTTGGTGAAGGTATTGAGAAAGCTGCAAACGACTTTGAAGCTGAAGTTGCAGCTACAATGGCAGCAGCCTTGAATAACTAATTATAGAAAGGAAGTAAATTTGCTTCCTTTTTTCTATGCAGTCGATCCTTATAGGGAGAGCTTCCTATTTTCAAGGTAAAAATAAAAAGCCCTATAATAAGGGCCAATTGTATTTAGGAGACTAAACTTCAAATTCATAGAGTGCTGTAGAGAGATAACGTTCACCGTTATCTGGTGCTAGAGCAAGGATTTTTTTACCTGTACCTAATTTTTTGGCAATCTCGATGGCTCCGTAGATAGCTGCAGCTGAGGAAATCCCTACAAGGAAGCCTTCTTTTCCACCAATTTCACGTCCGAGTGCAAGAGCATCATCTGATGTTACACGAACGATACCATCATAGGCTTTAGTATCAAGTGTATCAGGAATAAATCCAGCTGAGATACCTTGAATTTTGTGAGGACCAGGTTTTTCACCAGATAGAATAGCAGATTCATCAGCTTCCACTGCATAAACTTGAATGTTTGAATTTGCTGATTTGAGTGCATGAGAAACACCAGAAATCGTTCCACCGGTACCCACTCCAGCAACAAAGGCATCTAGTCCATCTTTACCGAAAGCAGCTAGTATTTCAGCTCCTGTTGTTCTTTCGTGTACTTCTGGATTAGCTGGATTGTCAAATTGAAGAGGAAGGAAGCCATCACGTTCAGCAGCGATTTCTTGAGCCTTAGCAATAGCACCCTTCATTCCTTCGCTACCAGGCGTAAGGACGAGTTCAGCACCATAGGCTTGGATAATCTTACGGCGTTCTACACTCATAGTTTCAGGCATAACGATGACAACTTTATACCCTTTAGCAGCCCCTACCCATGAAAGTCCAATACCAGTGTTTCCACTTGTTGCTTCAACAATAGTAGAACCAGGTTTCAGAATACCATCTTGTTCAGCTTTTTCAATCATGCTAAGGGCAATACGGTCTTTTACAGATGAACCAGGATTAAATGCTTCAAGTTTTACATAGACATCTGCAGCACCTTCTGGCACAATGTTGTTGAGTCTAACAATCGGTGTTTGACCGACTAGTTCAGTAATGTTGTTATAAATAGACATATGAATACCTCTTTGTATAAGATATTTCTAGTATAACGCTATCTATACCATTTGTAAAATATAGAAATCCTATCGAAGTGATAGGATTTTTTTATATCACAGGTCTAAGCCATTAATTTTTAAGCGATTGTGTTCAGCTAATTCTAGTAAATAGGTGTAAAGGAAAACGATATCAGGTTTCGTTTGAATTGCTTCATTTTCTAGTATATTTTGGTACGCATCTTTTTATTTTGCTAATTAAAGTAGCGGTGGAAATATCAGTGAAACACTGTATTATCTATTGTTTACACTAGGTTTACAGGAACCTCAACTTCGCGTAAACCTTGATCAGTTAAAGTGACTTTTCCATTAAAAAATTCTACCAGTGCATCTTTAATAGTTTCTTTTTCTTCTTTATCAACATAAATCATCGTATCGACTTGATCTGTAAAGTTTGTATCCAGCTCCATGAGATTATGTTCTTTAAGAAAGTTACTGTACTCTTGGTACTGAGCATAAGACATTTGAATAGCAATGCCCGCCTGTTCCTTTATTTCAATGATGCCAATTTCTTTGACAGCTAAGGCGACACTGCCGGCGTAAGCACGAATTAGTCCTCCAGCGCCTAGTTTAATACCACCAAAGTAGCGTGTCACAACCACACAGACATTGGTGAGATTGTGATTTTCTAGTACCCCAAGCATGGGAACACCAGCAGTACCACTAGGCTCACCATCATCACTTGTACGTTTAATTTCACTACGTTCTCCAATAATAAAGGCAGAGCAGTTATGTGTCGCTTTGTAGTGTTCTTTTTTGATGGCAGTAATGAAGTCACGAGCCTCTTCTTCGCTATAAACACGCTTGGCATGGCAGATAAAGCGAGATTTTTTGATTTCTTCTTGGACTTGACCGTCCTCTTTAATTGTTCTAAATTCCATGATTTAATTGTACTAAAAAATCATCTAAAGTGCTAGTTTTTACGAATAAAGAAGTATGAAAGTAAATCCAAATTATCTCGGTCGTTTATTTACTGAGAATGAATTAACAGAAGAAGAACGTCAGTTGGCGGAGAAACTTCCAGCAATGAGAAAGGAGAAGGGGAAACTTTTCTGTCAACGTTGTAATAGTACTGTTCTAGAAGAATGGTATTTGCCCATCGGTGCTTACTATTGTCGAGAGTGCTTGCTGATGAAGCGAGTCAGAAGTGATCAAACTTTATACTATTTTCCGCAGGAGGATTTTCCGAAGCAAGATGTTCTCAAATGGCGCGGCCAATTAACTCCTTTTCAAGAGAAGGTGTCAGAGGGACTACTTCAAGCAGTAGACAAGCAAAAGCCAACCTTAGTTCATGCGGTAACAGGAGCTGGAAAGACAGAAATGATTTATCAAGTAGTGGTTAAAGTGATTGATGAAGGTGGTGCAGTGTGTTTGGCTAGTCCTCGCATAGATGTTTGTTTGGAGCTGTATAAGCGCCTGCAAGATGATTTTGCTTGCGAGATATCTTTACTACACGGAGAATCAGAGCCGTATTTTCGAACACCACTAGTTGTTGCGACGACCCATCAGTTATTGAAGTTTTATCAAGCTTTTGATTTGCTGATAGTGGATGAAGTAGATGCCTTTCCTTATGTTGACAATCCCACGCTTTACCATGCTGTCAAGAATAGTGTAAAGGAGAATGGATTGAGAATCTTTTTAACAGCGACTTCGACAGATGAGTTAGATAGGAAAGTCCGTTTAGGAGAACTAAAAAGATTGAGCTTACCGAGACGGTTTCATGGAAATCCGTTGATTATTCCAAAACCAATTTGGTTATCGGATTTTAATCGCTACTTAGATAAGAAGTGTTTGTCGCCAAAGTTAAAGTCCTATATTGATAAGCAGAGAAAGACAGGTTATCCGTTACTTATTTTTGCTTCAGAAATTAAGAAAGGGGAGCAGTTAAAAGAAATCTTACAGGAGCAATTTCCAAATGAGAAAATTGGCTTTGTATCTTCTGTAACAGAGGATCGATTAGAGCAAGTACAAGCTTTTCGAGATGGGGAGCTGACAATACTTATCAGTACGACAATCTTGGAGCGTGGAGTTACATTCCCTTGTGTGGATGTTTTCGTAGTAGAGGCTAATCATCGTTTGTTTACCAAGTCTAGTTTGATTCAAATTGGTGGACGAGTTGGACGAAGTATGGATAGACCGACAGGAGATTTGCTTTTCTTCCATGATGGGTTAAATGCTTCAATTAAGAAGGCGATTAAGGAAATTCAGATGATGAATAAGGAGGCTGGTCTATGAAGTGCTTGTTATGTGAGCAGACTATGAAGACTGTTTTAACTTTTAGTAGTCTCTTACTTCTGAAGAATGATGCCTCCTGTCTTTGTTTAGATTGTGATTCTACTTTTGAGAGGATTGGAGAAGAGCACTGTCCAAACTGTATGAAAATAGGATTGTCAACAAAGTGTCAAGGTTGTCAATTTTGGTGTAAAGAAGGAGTTGAAGTCAGTCATAGAGCGATTTTTACTTACAATCAAGCTATGAAGGATTTTTTCAGTCGGTATAAGTTTGATGGAGACTTCCTTTTAAGAAAAGTGTTTGCTTCAGTTTTAAGTGAGGAGTTAAAAAAGTACAAAGAGTATCAATTTGTAGTCATTCCCCTAAGTCCTGATAGATATGTTAACAGAGGATTTAATCAGGTTGAGGGCTTGGTAGAGGCAGCAGGTTTTTCGTATCTGGATTTACTAGGGAAAAGAGAAGAGAGAGCCAGTTCTTCTAAAAATCGTTCAGAACGCTTGGGGACAGAACTTCCTTTCTTTATAAAAAGTGGAGTCACTATTCCTAAAAAAATCCTACTTATAGATGATATCTATACTACAGGAGCAACTATAAATCGTGTCAAGAAACTGTTGGAAGAAGCTGGTGCTAAGGATGTAAAAACATTTTCCCTTGTAAGATGAGGAAAAAATTTGCAAAAATAGAATGAAAGCGTTATAATAAAATCATAAAAACAAAAATGTTTAGAAAGAAGGTACTCATATGATTAAATATAGTATACGTGGTGAAAACCTAGAAGTAACAGAAGCAATTCGTGATTATGTAGTTTCTAAACTCGAAAAGATCGAAAAGTATTTTCAAGCTGAACAAGAGTTGGATGCTCGAGTTAACTTGAAGGTGTATCGTGAAAAAACTGCTAAAGTGGAAGTAACGATTCCGCTTGGCTCTATTACTCTTCGTGCAGAAGATGTATCTCAAGATATGTATGGTTCAATTGACCTTGTAACTGATAAAATTGAACGTCAGATTCGTAAAAATAAAACAAAAATCGAGCGTAAAAATAAAAATAAGGTAGCAACTGGTCAATTATTTACAGATGCTTTGGTGGAAGATTCAAATGTTGTCCAGTCTAAAGTTGTTCGTTCAAAACAAATTGATTTAAAACCAATGGATTTGGAAGAAGCAATTCTACAAATGGATTTATTGGGGCATGATTTCTTTATCTATGTGGATGTTGAAGATCAGACAACCAATGTGATTTATCGTCGTGAGGATGGCGAAATTGGTTTGTTAGAGGTTAAAGAATCTTAATTTCAATATGTGTAAAGGTAGGTTTACTGAATTGTAAACTACCTTTTTCTTATAATTGATAGAATTACTGATTACACTTTTAAAAAGTCGCTTTTTGAGGGGTATTATGGTATAATGGGTGCCAAGAGGTTTTGAATGAAAAAATTTTATGTAAGTCCAATTTTTCCTATTCTAGTAGGATTGATTGCGTTTGGAGTCTTATCCACTTTCATTATTTTTATTAATAATAATCTGTTGACGGTTTTAATTTTGTTTCTTTTTGTAGGAGGCTATGTTTTTTTATTTAAGAAACTGAGAGTGCATTATACAAGGAGTGATGTAGAACAGATACAGTATGTAAACCACCAAGCGGAAGAAAGTTTGACATCTCTATTGGAACAGATGCCTGTAGGTGTTATGAAATTGAATTTATCTTCTGGAGAGGTTGAGTGGTTTAATCCCTATGCTGAATTGATTTTGACCAAGGAAGATGGTGATTTTGATTTGGAAGCTGTTCAAACGATTATCAAGGCTTCAGTAGGAAATCCGTCTACTTATGCCAAGCTGGGTGAGAAGCGTTATGCTGTTCATATGGATGCTTCTTCCGGTGTTTTGTATTTTGTAGATGTATCCAGGGAGCAAGCCATAACAGATGAATTAGTAACGAGTCGACCAGTGATTGGAGTTGTGTCTGTGGATAATTATGATGATTTGGAGGATGCAACTTCTGAGTCAGATATTAGTCAAATCAATAGTTTTGTAGCTAATTTTATATCAGAGTTTTCAGAAAAATACATGATGTTTTCTCGTCGGGTAAGTATGGATCGATTTTATCTATTTACGGACTATACGGTGCTTGAGGGCTTGATGAATGATAAATTTTCTGTTATTGATGCTTTCAGAGAAGAGTCGAAACAGAGACAGTTGCCCTTGACCTTAAGTATGGGATTTTCTTATGGCGATGGAAATCATGATGAGATAGGGAAAGTTGCTTTGCTCAACTTGAACTTGGCTGAAGTACGTGGTGGCGACCAGGTGGTTGTCAAGGAGAATGATGAAACGAAAAATCCAGTCTACTTTGGCGGTGGGTCGGCTGCGTCTATCAAGCGCACTCGTACCCGTACTCGATCAATGATGACAGCCATATCTGATAAGATTCGTAGTGTGGATCAAGTGTTTGTAGTTGGGCATAGAAATTTAGATATGGATGCTTTGGGCTCTGCTGTAGGTATGCAGTTGTTCGCCAGCAATGTGATTGAAAATAGCTATGCTCTTTATGATGAAGAACAAATGTCTCCAGATATTGAACGAGCTGTTTCATTTTTAGAAAAAGAAGGAGTTACGAAGTTGTTGTCTGTTAAGGATGCAATGGGGATGGTGACCAATCGTTCTTTGTTGATTCTTGTAGACCATTCAAAGACAGCCTTAACATTATCAAAAGAATTTTATGATTTATTTACCCAAACCATCGTCATTGACCACCATAGAAGGGATCAGGATTTCCCAGACAATGCAGTTATTACTTATATCGAAAGTGGTGCAAGCAGTGCCAGCGAGTTGGTAACAGAATTGATTCAGTTCCAGAATTCTAAGAAAAATCGTTTGAGTCGTATGCAAGCAAGTGTCTTAATGGCTGGTATGATGTTGGATACTAAAAATTTCACCTCGCGAGTTACCAGTCGGACATTTGATGTTGCTAGCTATCTCAGAACGAGAGGAAGTGATAGTATTGCTATCCAAGAAATTGCTGCGACAGATTTTGAAGAATATCGTGAGGTCAATGAACTGATTTTACAGGGGCGTAAATTAGGTTCAGATGTACTAATAGCAGAGGCTAAGGACTCGAAATGCTATGATACGGTTGTTATTAGTAAGGCAGCAGATGCCATGTTAGCTATGTCAGGTATTGAAGCGAGTTTTGTTCTTGCGAAGAATACACAAGGATTTATCTCTATCTCAGCTCGCAGTCGTAGTAAGCTGAATGTACAACGGATTATGGAAGAGCTGGGAGGTGGAGGCCACTTTAATTTGGCAGCAGCTCAAATTAAGGATTCAACCTTGTCAGAAGCAGGTGAAAAACTGACAGAAATTGTATTAAATGAAATAAAGGAAAAGGAGAAAGAAGAATGAAAGTAATCTTTTTAGCAGATGTCAAAGGAAAAGGTAAAAAAGGCGAAATTAAGGAAGTACCAACAGGGTATGCGCAAAACTTTCTTATCAAAAAGAACCTAGCAAAAGAAGCGACTGCCCAAGCTGTAGGTGAACTTCGTGGTAAACAAAAATCTGAAGAAAAAGCTCACGCTGAGATGATTGCAGAAGCAAAAGCAATTAAAGCCCAACTTGAAGCAGAAGAAACGGTTGTAGAATTTGTTGAAAAAGTTGGTCCAGATGGTCGTACCTTTGGCTCTATTACCAATAAGAAAATTGCAGAAGAATTGCAAAAGCAATTTGGAATTAAGATTGATAAACGTCATATTCAAGTACAAGCTCCGATTCGAGCGGTTGGTTTGATTGATGTGCCAGTGAAAATCTATCAAGATATCACAAGTGTAATCAATCTTCGTGTGAAAGAAGGATAAGTTTACACCTTCTTGACAAGATTGTAAAAGGAAGGGAAGTCTGATGGCAGAAGTAGAAGAGTTACGAGTACAACCTCAAGATATCTTAGCTGAGCAATCTGTTTTGGGGGCTATCTTTATTGATGAGAGTAAACTTGTTTTTGTGCGAGAATACATTGAGTCTCGGGACTTTTTTAAGTATGCCCATCGTTTGATTTTCCAAGCCATGGTCGATTTATCCGATCGTGGTGATGCCATAGATGCAACAACGGTTCGCACCATTCTTGATAATCAAGGGGATTTACAGAATATTGGTGGCCTGTCTTACCTAGTTGAGATTGTCAATTCTGTGCCAACTTCTGCTAATGCGGAGTATTATGCTAAAATCGTTGCAGAAAAGGCTATGTTACGGCGATTAATCGCTAAGTTGACAGAGTCTGTCAACCAAGCTTACGAAGCGTCGCAACCAGCTGATGAAATCATTGCTCAGGCAGAAAAAGGCCTGATTGATGTCAGTGAAAATGCTAATCGAAGCGGGTTTAAGAACATTCGAGATGTGTTGAATGTCAACTTTGGAAATCTGGAAGCTCGCTCGCAACAAACGACCGATATTACAGGTATTGCGACAGGTTATCGTGATTTGGATCATATGACGACTGGTCTACACGAGGAGGAGTTGATTATTCTAGCAGCTCGTCCGGCGGTTGGTAAGACAGCTTTTGCCTTGAATATCGCTCAGAATATTGGGACTAAGTTGGACAAAACGGTTGCTATCTTTTCGCTGGAAATGGGTGCGGAAAGTCTAGTCGATCGTATGTTAGCGGCAGAAGGGTTGGTTGAGTCGCATTCTATCCGTACAGGTCAATTGACCGATGAGGAGTGGCAAAAATATACCATTGCTCAAGGGAACCTAGCAAACGCAAGTATCTATATCGATGATACGCCAGGGATTCGAATTACAGAGATTCGTTCTCGTTCTCGTAAACTGGCTCAAGAAACGGGCAATCTAGGTTTGATTTTGATAGATTACTTACAGCTTATCACGGGAACTGGGCGAGAAAACCGCCAACAAGAAGTTTCAGAAATTTCACGTCAGTTGAAAATCCTAGCCAAGGAACTGAAGGTTCCAGTAATCGCTCTGAGTCAGTTGTCTCGTGGTGTAGAACAACGTCAGGATAAAAGACCAGTCTTGTCTGATATTCGTGAATCTGGGTCTATCGAGCAGGACGCTGATATCGTAGCCTTTCTTTATCGCGACGATTACTATGAGCGTGGTGGTGAAGAAGAGGAAGGCATACCAAATAATAAGGTGGAAGTTATTATCGAGAAAAACCGTAGTGGAGCTCGTGGAACTGTGGAATTGATTTTCCAAAAAGAATACAATAAATTTTCAAGTATCTCAAAGAGGGAGGCATAAGATGTCAGATGCATTTACAGATGTAGCCAAGATGAAAAAAATCAAAGAGGAAATCAAGGCGCATGAGGGTCATGTAATTGAAATGACTTTGGAAAATGGGCGCAAGCGCCAAAAAAATAGATTGGGTAAGTTAATTGAAGTTTATCCATCCCTATTTATTGTGGAATTTGGGAACGTTGAAGGAGATAAACAAGCTAATGTTTACGTTGAATCCTTTACCTACTCAGATATCCTTACAGAAAAGAATTTGATTCATTATCTGGACTAAAGTGAGAAATTTTCTCACTTTTTCTTTTTTCTCCGAATAGTTTAAGTGAAGGCAATCTTCGATTTATATTATTTTTCAAGGAGGAAGAATGAAAATTTTACCGTTTATAGCAAGAGGGACAAGTTATTACTTGAAGATGTCAGTTAAAAAGCTTGTTTCTTTTTTAGTAGTAGGATTGATGCTAGCAGCGGGTGATAGTGTCTATGCCTACTCTGGAGGGAATGGATCGATTGCGCGTGGAGATGATTATCCTGCTTATTATAAAAATGGGAGCCAGGAGATTGATCAGTGGCGCATGTATTCTCGTCAGTGTACTTCTTTCGCAGCCTTTCGTTTGAGTAATGTCAATGGTTTTGAGATTCCAAGGGCTTATGGAAATGCGAATGAATGGGGGCATCGTGCTCGTCGTGAAGGCTATCGTGTAGATAATACACCGACGATTGGCTCCATTGCTTGGTCTACTGCAGGAACTTATGGGCATGTTGCCTGGGTGTCAAATGTAATGGGAGATCAGATTGAGATCGAGGAATATAACTATGGTTATACAGAAGCCTATAATAAACGAAGTATAAAAGCAAATACGATGACAGGATTTATTCATTTTAAAGATTTGGCTGGTGGCAGTGTTGGGACTAGTCAATCCTTAGCTTCAACAGGGGGCACACATTATTTTAAGACTAAGTCAGCTATCAAAAATCAACCTCTAGCTAGCGCAACTGTGATTGATTACTATTATCCTGGGGAGAAGGTTCATTATGATCAAATTCTCGAAAAAGATGGCTACAAGTGGTTGAGTTATACGGCTTATAACGGAAGTCGTCGCTATATACAGCTAGAGGGAGTGACTTCTTCACAAAATTATCAGAATCAATCAGGAAATAGCTCTAGCTATAGATCCAATAGTAGTCCAACTGTCGGTTGGAAGAAAATAAATGGTAGTTGGTATCATTTCAAATCAAATGGTTCTAAATCAACAGGCTGGCTGAAAGACGGTTCTAGCTGGTATTATTTGAAATTATCTGGTGAAATGCAGACAGGATGGTTAAAGGAAAATGGCTCGTGGTATTATCTGGATAGTTCAGGGGCAATGAAAACAGGTTGGTATCAAGTTTCTGGTAAGTGGTATTATTCTTACTCTTCAGGTGCCCTAGCTGTTAATACGACGGTGGATGGCTACAGAGTAAACAGTGATGGAGAACGAGTGTAGAAAATTGGAGTAGGAAATTTTTCCTGCTCTTTTCTGGTACGACGGGCATGTCGTGCATCTGAGGTGTAAGTCCTCGGTGGGCACCTGCTACCGGTGAACCCAATAGCGATTCCCAAGCCTGACTATCGTGAGGTAGCGGATTAAAACGGTCTGGGGATAGACCGTTTTAAGTCTGACACTGGAAATAAGAATCGTCAGAGGAAGGGATAGCGAAATCGTGGCTCTACGAACAGGAACGTGATAGTAAGGCGTATATAGCGGATAAGGGGGCCAGAAACTCTAAAGTCCAAAAAGGTAGTCGTAACCCATATGCGTAAATCACGAGAGTAATTGAATTCGGACTAAGGTTTGTGTGAAAAAGATAAATCTTTCTAGAGTCTAAAGACTCTGCGTCAGATTTCCTATTTTCACTCTAACCTTTTAACGTCCTCATATCTTGTATAAACGAGGAAAGATGTAGGACTTATCCCGTGAGGTCTCATGAGCGCTGAAAGCGTAGAACAAGGAATCATGAGAAGTCAGCTGAACCCATAGTAGTGAGGAAACTTCTGTAATGGAAGTGGAGCGAAGGGGTGAATACTCAAACAGTCTGGGGAGAGACTGTTTGAGGTCTGTCGCTAGAAAGAGAAAACGACAGATCGAAGTAATCCTACTTCACTTGTGTCTGTAAAACAAGCGGTCTGATAGAACTGGAGTCTGTCACGTATTGACTAGCTGAAGGCTCACCAATATAAGATGTCCCTCAGGCACCAAAACAAGAAAGGAATAGGCACATGTCAAAATTGCTAGATAAGATATTATCACGCGAAAATATGCTGGAAGCCTACAATCAAGTAAAATCCAATAAAGGCTCAGCTGGGATTGATGGAATGACTATAGAAGAGATGGATAATTATCTCAGACAAAACTGGCGCTTGACTAAGGAACTGATAAAACAGAGAAAATATAAGCCTCAACCAGTTCTTAGAGTTGAGATTCCTAAACCAAACGGAGGCATCCGTCAACTAGGAATTCCAACAGTTATGGATAGAATGATTCAACAGGCCATTGTCCAAGTCATGAGCCCCATTTGTGAACCCCATTTCTCAGATACGAGTTATGGCTTCAGACCAAATAGGTCATGTGAAAAAGCCATCAGGAAGTTCTTAGAGTACTTAAATGACGGCTATGAGTGGATAGTGGATATAGACCTAGAGAAATTTTTCGATAGGGTTCCTCAAGATAGATTGATGTCCTTAGTACATAATATTATCGAAGACGGAGATAGGGAATCCTTGATTCGTCAGTATCTTCATTCAGGTGTTATCATTAATGGTCAACGTCATAAAACGCTAGTTGGCACACCACAGGGAGGAAATGTATCTCCTCTCTTATCCAATGTCATGCTTAATGAATTGGACAAGGAATTAGAAAAGAGGGGACTTCGATTTGTGCGCTACGCAGATGATTGTGTGATGACGGTCGGAAGCGAGGCAGCCGCTAAGCGTGTGATGTATTCAGTTAGTCGTTTTATTGAGAAACGGCTAGGTTTGAAAGTAAATATGACCAAGACTAAGATTACCAGACCAAGAGAGCTGAAATACTTAGGTTTTGGGTTCTGGAAATCATCAGATGGTTGGAAAAGTCGTCCACATCAAGATAGTGTTCGGA
>NZ_VMML01000017.1:0-841 GCF_013277175.1 Streptococcus sp. 3167
TTAATCAGCGCGCTGATGCTCTTGATGCTGGAGTGAGGCGTTTGACTGAAGGTCTCAGAACCAAAGCGGATATCAGCTCCCTCAACGTGACTGCTGAGAATATCCGGCAATCTGTGAAGAGTCTTGAGACAGACACGCAGAACAAACTAAATCAGAAGTTGAGTCAGGCTGAATTTGAGGTGCGAGCTGGCTCTATCCGCCAGGAAATCCTGAACGCAACCAAGGACAAGGCAGATAAGACCTTAGTTGTGGCTGAAGCTGGAAAATTGCGAGAAGAATTTTCAAATATGCAAGTTGGTGGTCGGAACTATTATCGTGATTCCGAGAAAATTCAACAGTCTCCTTTTAGTTTTGGTTTTGTGTTTGATAATCTAGATCCCTATCTTTCAAAGTCCGATATTGGGACAACTTGGACTCTCTCGTTTGATTATAAACTCGATGAAGTTGATGGTTCTTTTCCTTTCCACATGATGCATAATGGTGGGAATGGCTTTGGTATAGAGGGACAAACAAAGTCCACTGCGACTAGGGAGTGGCAGCGATTTAGGCTTACAGGTCCGGTATTTTTTAAAGAGGATGCGCCCTCTGAATCCAAGCTACAGATGATCCTATTCAATTCAGATTTAGGATACGGAGGAACTATTTTCATTCGTAGGATTAAACTTGAAAAAGGTACCCTAGCGACAGACTGGAGTCCAGCGCTTGAAGACACCAATGGTCTCATCACACAAGCTAAGGCTAGCTTTGAGCGAACAGCGCAGGAATTGCGAACGGATTTGTCGGCTGTTCAGGCCTATGTTGCTCAAGATGGTCAAAGACAGGAAAGCTTACAGCGCTATAC
>NZ_VMML01000018.1:0-835 GCF_013277175.1 Streptococcus sp. 3167
TTAATCAGCGCGCTGATGCGCTTGATGCTGGAGTGAGGCGTTTGACTGAAGGTCTCAGAACCAAAGCGGATATCAGCTCCCTCAACGTGACTGCTGAGAATATCCGGCAATCTGTGAAGAGTCTTGAGACAGACACGCAGAACAAACTAAATCAGAAGTTGAGTCAGGCTGAATTTGAGGTGCGAGCTGGCTCTATCCGCCAGGAAATCCTGAACGCAACCAAGGACAAGGCAGATAAGACATTGATTAGGGCTGAAGCAGGGAAATTACGAGAAGAATTTTCAAATATGCAAGTTGGTGGTCGGAACTATTATCGTGATTCCGAGAAAATTCAACAGTCTCGTTTTGGTTTTGTGTTTGATAATCTAGATCCCTATCTTTCAAAGTCCGATATTGGGACAACTTGGACTCTCTCGTTTGATTGTAAACTCGATGAAGTTGATGGTTCTTTTCCTTTCCACATGATGCATAATGGTGGGAATGGCTTTGGTATAGAGGGACAAAAAGAGTTCACTGCGACTAGGGAGTGGCAGCGATTTAGGCTTACAGGTCCGGTATTTTTTAAAGAGGATGCGCCCTCTGAATCCAAGCTACGGATGACCCTATTCAATTCAGATTTAGGATACGGAGGAACTATTTTCATTCGTAGGATTAAACTTGAAAAAGGTACCCTAGCGACAGACTGGAGTCCAGCGCTTGAAGACACCAATGGTCTCATCACACAAGCTAAGGCTAGCTTTGAGCGAACAGCGCAGGAATTGCGAACGGATTTGTCGGCTGTTCAGGCCTATGTTGCTCAAGATGGTCAAAGACAGAAAAGCTTACAGCGCTATAC